>DAOTWV010000028.1:0-29567 GCA_034435695.1 Anaerolineales bacterium
GTTGCCTTGCGCTTGCCGGTCGGGAGATTGCTTCGGACGTTTCCCTTCAATGCACTCAGGGATGACATGCAATGCGAGAGAGAAGGAAAAAATCCGTTCCATCTGCGTAATCTGCGGACACCACGCGGCAACTTTGGAATTACTGAAAAAAACAGCACTTTCCAGGCAGGGCGTTGGACTGCCGGATGTAGGTCACCGCACGGGGACCAGGGTCACCTGCGGGTGTGCCTGTTCTGCGTTGCCATCGTGGGCGCCTGTGGGGGTGAGACGATAAAAGCGCCGATGTGTCCCGATTGATACCACACATTCGGCGCTGCCGGTGACGCCGCGGCTGTCGAGGCAAACCCGCAGCCGCGGCCCGCGCGTTCCTCTCAAGGCAACCGCGAGCGACTTCCCCGTTTGTTGGGCGGTGCCTCGCCGGGGTAAGGGGGGGCAGTGATGGCATACAGGCGGCACAAACGACGGTCCAACAAACGGCTGCGCAAACGCTCGTCAATCTCGTCGAGGCCGTTGGCGGTGGTGATGACCGTAGGCAGTTCCGCGTTATAGCGGTAGTTGAAAATCTGGTACAGTTTCTCGCGTACCCAGGGAGTGGTGGCCTGGGTGCCCAGGTCATCCAGGATGAGCAAGGGGGCGGTGCGCACCTCTTCGAAGCGCCGGTCGAAACGCGCCGGCACTTCGGGATTGAAGGTAGCCCGCAAATGGTCGAGCAAATCGGGGACGACTACGAACAACGGGGGCATCCCCATCCCGGCGCGGTAATTGGCAATGGCTGCGGCCAGATGTGTCTTGCCGCAGCCGTAGGGGCCAAGGAAAACAAGCCAGCCCTGGGGGTCTTCGGCAAAGGTCTGCGCAGCATGGAAGGCCTTTTGTAAACTCTGGCGCTCTTGTGGGGAAAGTTTTTCGCGGCTGCGGTCGCTAAACGAGCCAAAGGTGTGCCGCGCGAACAGGTGCAGGGCAGAAATTTCAGAGTGTACCCCTTCGCTGGTGGGGTTGCGGTAGTCGGGGGCGCGGATTTCCAGGCGGTGTACCAACGTGGGGTCTTGCAGGCGAGAACGGATGCGGGGTTCGATTTCGCTCAGGGAGAGATTGGTGGTGACGACCAGGGGCAGGCGGTTGATGTAGCGATAATTGATAATCTGGAACAACTTTTCCTTTGCCCAGGGGGTGGCGTTTTGGGTGCCGAAATCGTCCAGCACCAGCAGGCGCACGCGGCGCACTTCCTCGAAGCGCTCTTCGAAGGACGCGTTGGGGTCGTTGTAACTGAAGCGCAGGGAATCCAGCAGGTCGGGCACGGTCAGGAAGAGGGTGGGGACGCTCATCTCGACGGCGAAATTGGCAATGGCTGCGGCCAGATGCGTTTTGCCGCAGCCGTAAGGGCCGTACAGCAAGAGCCAGCCTTCCAGGCTTTGGGCGAAACGGCGTGAGGCGACGAAAGCGCGCTCCAGCGTATCGGCCTGTGCCGTTGGAATGCCCACCCGGCCGCGCGGCTCGAAATTCTCGAAGGTCAGGTGAGCGAGTTCTTGCAGGTTGCTGAGCGCAAAGAGTCTTCTACGCATGTGTTCGCCGATGCTGCGCCGACGGCACACGCATAACTGTAACTTGCCAAACTCCGGGTGCCCCACCGGTAACTCGCGGTGAATGTATCCAACACCCTTGCAGTAGGGGCAATCGGGGTCGCCGGGCAGGTCGTGGTCGTAAGGTTCAGCGCTCGAGGTAGTCGGAGTATCGTCCGGAGGTGTATTTGTCGTAGTCAGTCTCTTCAGAATGTCCTCGATGTTCTCGCTCATAACGGCCTTCCTCCTGCCAGCGGCGCAAGATGGCTTCGGCATAGCGCCAGTGGCGGACGTTCTTTTCTACAGCCAGTTGAATGGCTTCGGCAATCCAATCTGTGGGATAGGTTTCTTCGGCCTCGCGCAGGGCGTCGGCAATCAAAGGGGTGAGCGGGCCGATGTTTTCCTCGTACAATTGGTAGATGGTTGGCCGCGGGGGTAAGACCTCCACGGGGGCGGATTCGATGCCACTGGGACGCCACTGTCCCTGGTGGATGGCCTCGATTGCGGCGCGCCCTTTGGGGGTGTTGACGAAATACAGGGTGGGATTCACCCGCCCCAGGGGGAGATTCGCCTCCAGCAGGGTGCCGCGCTGGACGGCGCGGGCGAGGGCCTCCTTCAGGGCGGTTGCGGCGGCCTCCGGGGTATCTCCCATCCCCTGCATGAAGGCCTCGTCTGCTGCGATGTCTTCGGGGCGCAGGTAGCGGAACGCGCCCTCCATGTGTTGCATGCGCCACAGGATGTACAGCGTGACCTTGAGTTCGCCCAGATGGTCAATTTGGGGCAGTAACTCCCGGAAGAACGGTTCGGGGATGGAGGTTTGAGGTACTTTGCCCGCTGGAAAGCCAGAAAAAGCCATAGGGGGTGCTCCCTTATGTCAATTGCGAAAGGTCTACCTCGCGGGTGGCCGCGTTTTCGAATTTGGCCAGTTTGCTGCGGAAGACGAGTTCGATGCTGCCAACGGGGCCATTGCGGTGTTTGGCAACGATGATTTCGGCCACGTTCTGGCGCACGGTCTCTTTGTCGTAGTAATCGGGGCGGTAGATGAACATGACGATATCGGCATCCTGCTCCAGGCTACCGGATTCACGCAAGTCGGAAAGCACGGGGCGCTTGTCGGCGCGCTGTTCGACGGCGCGTGAGAGTTGGGCGGCGGCCAGGACGGGGACATTGAGTTCACGTGCCAGCACTTTGAGATTGCGCGAGATGTAGGACACTTCCTGGACGCGGTTTTCATTGCGCGCGCCGCTGGTCATCAACTGCAAGTAGTCCACCACAATCAGGTCGAGGCCGTATTCGGCGTGCAGACGGCGGCATTTGGTGCGCAGTTGCAGGGGGGTGATGGCGGGAGTGTCGTCCAGGTAGATGTGTGTCTGCCCCAGCACTTCGACGGCCTGATTGAGCAGCGGCCACTCATCCTCTTTCAGTTTGCCCATGCGCAGGCGCTGGGAATCGATGCCGGTTTCCTGCGCCACCATGCGCTGTACGAGTTGTTCGTTGGACATTTCGAGGGAGAAGATGGCGACGTGCTTTTTGTACAGTTGGGCGGCGTTTTTGGCAACCGAGAGCATGAAGCCGGTTTTCCCCTGACCAGGGCGGCCAGCGATGATGAGCAGGTCGGAGGGTTGCAGGCCGCCAAGCAGGCGGTCGAGGTCAATGAAACCGGTGGGGACGCCGTAAGTCTCCGCGTCTCGTCGGGAGAGTTGGTCAATGCGGTCGTAGTATTCGTGCAGCACATCCTGGATGGGCTGCAAGTCGCGGGTCAGGCGGCGTTCACTGACGCCAAATACGGCTTTCTCGGCATCGCCCAGGACTTCATCCAGGCCGATATTTTCCTTGTAGGCCAGGCGGGCAATCTGGTTGGCAGCCTCCAGCATGCGCCGACGGATGGCGGTTTCTTCTACGATGCGCCCGTAATCGGTGGCATACAGGGAGGTGGGCACGTTGCTGATGAGGGCGGTCAGAAAAGCGTGCCCGCCAACCTCTGCCAATTTGCCCATGTTTTCCAGTTCTTCGGCGACGGTGAGCACGTCAATGGCGCGGCGTTGTTCCTGGAGGCGGGTAAAGGCCTGCCATACCCACTGATGCCGGTGGATGTAGAAGTCCTCGGCGCGCAGGAATTGCGCCACGTCGTAGTAGGCCTCGGGGTTGATGAGCACTGCACCCAGCACGGCTTCTTCGGCTTCGCGGCTGTGGGGCACTACCTGCGCAGCGGGGGTATTGTCTTCGGTTACGGAGGAGAACTGGTCGCTCATGAGCACTCAGGAAGCAAAACCGGGGTATCCAGGCCTGACGCCGGGGCACCCCGGTGATGAAACCCGGAGGACAGATTTGCCCATCTCAGGTTGCGGGTGATGCAAATGGGGTCACTCTTCTTTTTCGTCTTCGTCGTCTATATCCAGTTTTTCCAGGAAGTCCTCGAAAATGGAGAGCCGTTCTTCGCTTTCCTCTGGAGGCGGCGGAGGGGGGGCAGGCGCGGCAGCGGGTTTGGGAGGAACGTTGATGTCCTCTTCAGGCACGATGCCAGCGGCATCCAGCACGGCGCGCGCCACGTAAATGGGGGCGTTGACGCGCACAGCCAGCGCCAGGGCATCCGATGGACGGGAATCAATTTCTACGCGTTCGCCTTGCACGTCCAGCACGATGTTGCCGTAGTAGGTGTCATCTTGCAGCGCCACAACTTCGACACGCAATACTTGCGCGCCCAGCCTGCGCAGTACATTACGAAGCAAATCGTGAGTCAACGGTCGGGAAACTTCCACTTCCTGCAGAGCGATGGCGATGGCTTCTGCCTCGAAGATGCCAATCCAGATGGGCAGGTAGCGGTCACTGTTCTCTTCGCGCAGGATGATGATGCGCTGTTGCGACATCAAACTGACGCGGATACTATCAATCGTTACTTTTACCATTTCTGATGCCATAGGATGTGCCTCCCTGTGTGTACGGGGACATTGTATCGAGGTGATGCTTTCCCGCCGGTACGGGGATTTTGTGGTACAACGGCCTGATTTTGCCGGGGACGTTGCAAGGTCGGATGTCTGTATTCTAACATGGGGCACGGTGCATGGCAACGTGTGGAGGGGGTGCTTGCCATAAGCCGTGTTGAACGGTTTGCATTGCAGCGGCAACTGGCTGGTAGTGGCCCCACGAACACTGCTCAGCAGTTCACGCACCGGGGCACCGTGGGTTTCCGTGGTGCGTTCAAGCCTGCCTGCTGTGTTGGCGATACCGCTTCAGCAATCCGTCTACAAGCAGGGCATACAGGTCAGGGTACGGGGATTGGCGGAATTCTCCCAGGATGCCCAGCCCAAGCAAGTAGGTGAGGCTTCCCAGGAGGAGCGCCCCCCATATGCTGGGAGGGCGGGTAACCCACAGGATGAGTCCCATCCCCGCGGCGGATAGCACAGGCCGCCACAAAAGCACGGGCATTCTGGGGGGGCGGGCAAAATGTGCGGCGGCAATCCACTGACGGATGGCGAAGACCCCAACAGCCGTGCCGAGAAAAGCCCAGGCAGCCCCCAGGTATCCCCAACGTGGTGTCAACAGGAGATTGAGCGTGATGTTGAGTGCTACAACGCCGCCTATGGCCGGTACAAAGCGGTGCAGCCGCTCGCCAGTGGCAATCATCAGCGTTCCTGTGGGTCCACTGACCACCTGGAAGAGAAAGGCGCAGGCCAGAATGCGCAACGGGGCCGCGGCAAGGGCGTAATGTTCCCCAAACAAGGTGGTGACGATGGGGGTGGCAAGGTACATCATGCCGGCGGCAGCCCCCACGCCAAAATCAGCGAAAAAACGCAGGGCGCGCTGGAAAACGCGCTGCGTTTCAGCGTTTGAGAGGCGCCAGCGGTATGCCAGCAAGGGGAAAAGCGCTGCCGAAGCGCTAGTGCTTACTACGTTGGCCAAATCGATGACTTTCTGGGCGCTGCCATACACCGCTACCTGGGGCATATCGCGCGTTTGCCCTAAAATCAGGATGTCGCTCCAGCGCAATGCCACACTGTAGGCAATCAACACGCTGATGGGCAGCGCCTCTTTGAGCAGTTGGCGACACAGTTGGGGGTGCAGGCGGGGGTGCCAGGGGGGAATGTTGTGCCATACCCACCACAGCGTGAGGATTGCCCCGCCTGTGGTGGTCAGGGTAAACCAGGTCACCTGTGCGCCCAGACCATAGCCAGCCCAAGCCAATCCTATGCCGCCTGTGGAAGTGAAGAGCAGCATGGCGCTGCTGAACAAGGCCTGGATTTCCATGCGTTCCAGGCCGCGCAACACAGCATAGCCGCTTTGTGTCACGGTGCCGCTGAACACAGCCGCGGCGGCCAGCGCGACCCAGGGACGCATGAAGGGCGGGTAGCGTGGCGTGAGCAGGAGTAAAATGCCGGCCCCAAGCATCCCCAGCATGCTGTTGATGACTACGCCGTTGAAGAAGAGTACCCCGGCGCGAGAGGTGTCTGCGGCGGTTTCACGCGTCAACACCTGTGAGATACCCAGGTCGCTGAGCGGCACCAGCAGCCATACCAGAGAGAGCACTGTGGTGTATCCGCCAAAGTCCTGGGGAACCAGTTGGCGCGCCAGCATGGCCATCAAGAGGAAATTGAGCGCCTTGCCGAGGATTTCGGCGGCGCTCAACACCATCGTGTTCTTGATGGCGCGTCCCAATGTGCTCATTGTGCCGGAGAAGGGGTGATTTTCAGGGATGAAGACGATTCGATTTTTTGTTCCAGGTGACGTGCAATCAATCGAGCGGCCTGGTCTGAACCCTGCAGGGATTGCAGCGCCTTTTGCAATGCCTCGGCGCTGGCACGCAGGGATGGGTGGTGCAGGGTGGCTTCTACCGCATCCCGTAATGTGGCGGGTGAGAGGGTGGGTTGGGTGCGCACTTGTAGTGTGTAGCGGCTGCGCTTCCACGGGCGGCCGCCGCGCCACATCACGTTCAAACGCTGATATGGCGCTGTGCTGTATGACAATACGATGCTTGCACCGGCCTCTTGTAGCAAGCGCCCGTAGTATTCCTGCTCGCTATGGAATGGAATGACCACACTGGGCAGGCCGTGGAGCAGCACTTCCATGCGGGTATACCCCCCATGGAAGACCACCGTCCTGGCTATTGGCAAGATGTTGTGCGGGTTTATCCATCGGGTGAAGTGGATGTTTTGTGGCAGGCTGATATCTTCTGGAGGTTCCTGCCCCCCCGTGGAAAAAACTACCTGGTAAGGGCGTCCTCCCAGTGCGGCAACTACCAGGTGTTGAAAGGTGGGATTGCCGGCGATGCCGCTTGCACCGCCTACGGTGATGTATACGATGGGTTCTTCTTTTTCTGCAAGAGATTGTAACCACGGTGGCGGCGTTCCCTTCCCGCGCGGGGCACGGACCATCGGGCCGACGTAGTGGGTGCGCGGGGGCAGGCTGGGGAGCGGGTCGAGCGGAAGGATGCCCGGAATCAGGTGCAGGTCGCCATCCAACAGGTCCAGAGGATGTGTCAGCGGGGGCGCACCCAGGGCGCGCAATACCGGCTTGAAAACAGGGATGATATCCGGGGGAACCACCCCTGGAAGCGGTGCATCCGTCCAGGCCGGGGGGGGGACATGGGGGTGGGATACCGACTTGGTGATTTGTATCACAGGGAGTTTTGTGGCAAGCCCAATCAAGCGAGTCAGCAGATATCCGTCTCCTACCAGGGCATCCGGTTGCACGCGGCGGATGATTTCCTGAGATTCTTTCAATGCCTGTTGCACAATGCGGGCATGGTCGAAGCCATCCCGTGCTACCTGGTAGGCGATATCGGTCACGCGTACGTATGCCAGGCCGAGGTTACGATGCGGGGTATAGCGGGGCGTATGCAGCGGATACACGTCGAAGCCGGCCTGCTCCACACGCTCCATGTGGGGGCCGCCCATGGCAAACACGGCTTGATGTCCCCTTTTTTGCCAGGCTTCAGCCAGGGCCAGACAACGCCCAATGTGACCAAAGCCGCCGCCCAGGTAATTCGGAAAAAAAAGTAGCGTCGCCATTTATCCTCAGAAATCACGAATTCGAATGTGCGTGCTCATTGTATGCCGTGTGGCAAAGACTTTACCTGCCAGAAGTGCAAGGCGAGGTAAAGTGCAGCCCTGCCTGGTAGAAGGATGTCATCCCCCTGTCAGGGAGTTACGGGCATGTTGGCGGGAATCTGTGCCTACGGTTGAGACATCACCCTGCCTACACCTCAAGCAATTTTGTGGTGTTTGTGACGCAGGTGGATGAGCACCAGCGCACCTGTTATTGCCAGCACAGGGATGGGCCAGGAAAAACCGGCTGGGGAATTGCCCTGGAGACGAGTCAAGCGCAGTGCTGTGGGCTGGGCATCTGCCAGGGCAAAGGGAGAATACGCATCTATACCGCTGGCCTGTACCCAATGCCATACACCGTTTGCCCCGCGTGCGGTGGTTTGTTCACCCTCCCATGCGCCGCCTCCCAGGTAGTGCCATACAACCGGCGCGGCATTGGCATTGGTTTCGTTGACGTGGTAGTAGAAGGTGATTTCAGCCGGTTGGGGGTTCGCGGGAGAGATTTCGAAGCACCGTTGCACACTGTTTTGCAGCGTGCCGCTGTTTCCACAGGTCTGATGCCCGCGGATGGTGAGTTCTACCACGCCCATGTTGGCGTCGGCTCCCGTTGGATGGATGTAAACCCCCGCATAGCGTGTGGACATCCCATCGCTGGTGGAAATCTCTCCCAGTGGACAGCCATTTCCATTGGTACAGGCGGCATCTACCACACCGCTTTGGGTGAGGGTGCCCTGGTTCGTAAGCGTGCCTTCGACGCTCAATGAGTGGAATCCCAGGTCCAGCCATGCGCCGGGGGAAATGTTCAGGTTTTGTACTGCGGCATCGGCGCTCAAAGTGATGTGTGCCCCTGAGGGGATAGTCACGTTGGTGTTGCAATCTGGGAGCGTTCCCCCCCAATTGGCTGGCGTGTTCCAATCCCCTGAGGTGCCTCCCTGCCATGTGCGCGTTATGAAGTTAGCCGAAGTCAATTGCAATCCGCTGTTTTCGTGAATCTCGAAGGTCTCGCAGCCTTGCGCCGAGCGGCGGTAATCTATCCAGGCATGCTCTCCATTGTGCGAGATGTACAAATTGTTCACGGTAAAGGCGCCGCTTACTTGCGGATGAAAAGAGACCTGTGTACCCTGGACTTGCATGCCCAGTGCAGAGGCAATCAACCACGTGGGCATGGCTGTGCCTTCGATGTACATACTTGATTCCAGCATGCGCCCTGGAATCTGGCCGTTGTATTCCATCATGGTTTCGTAAGGCCCCATTTGCAGCCATTGGTTGAGGAAGATGGCTGCATACTGGTCGCCCGCAGATGTGTTGCCCATCTGGTAGTATCCAATGGGGGCCAGGGCAGACAGCATGCTGAAAAAACCGCCTTCCATGATGTAGCCATTGTTGTACGCGGGGCTGATGCCATAACCGCCGTGGTCCATGAAGTGCTCGCTATCGGTGCTCAGCCAATGGACGTGTCCGCCAGGTTCGTAAAAAACACCGGGGGCGGTATATGTGCTCAAGACCTCGGCCTTATGCGTTGCGCCAACGTCGCCGCGTAGAGAGAAGAGCAGGTTGTTGCTCCATTTATCCTGATACATCTGTCCATCGGCCTTGCCGTCTGCGTTACGCTGGTCTGCATAGGGCATATAGAAGGCCGCACTGGCATTCCAGAAGGTGGCATCGAAGGCGGCGCGCATGGGGGCAGCGTAATTGTTTCGTAGCGCCTGGGCATCAGCATGACGCCCCAGCGCGTCCAACAGGTCGGCGGCAGCCTCGTACGCGTAGATGGTAGCGGCACTTTCCGCCGGGTATACACCGTCCAGCGTGCTCAGGTCGGCAACGGACATCATGACATGGGGAAAAAGCAACCCATCGGAGGCGAATTCGGCATCGTAGGTAGTGTCGAAATTTTGCAGGCTGAGCGTGAGGGCGTCTATGGTGGACTCGTGTGCCTGGATGAAGGCCAAATCGCCGCTTATCTGGTAATACGCTCGCAAAGCGACCAGGTACTCGGTGGTGCTGTGCACGTCGGAAAATTGCCGGCGATTGTACAAACTGTCGTCGGGGAGATAGATGGGCAGGTCAGAGATATTGCCGCCATACCAATCCGGTAAGGGGCTGGGGCCACCCAGGTCCAGTTTCCACCAGTACATATCCGTGCCGTGAACAGGGGGGGATGGGTATGCCTGGGCGGCAAAGGTATCCAGCAAGTCGCGGTATGTGTCTTGCCAGTCTGGAGGTATCAATGCCGGGTAAGATATCAGGGGCAGCAGCGAATCGGGGGTGTAAATGAACATGCGGTCTGCGGCATACACCCGTCCCTGGGGGTTGATGAGGTAACTGTTGAGCAGGTTGGCCAGCATGGAAGTCAACGCCAGCCCTGGCAGGGCGTCTGCGGACATAACGGGCAGGCGATGTAAATTTTCCAGGCGGGCAGCACGAAGCGCCTCCCACTGGGGGGTGGGGTCAGTCCGCATGGGGTCGGCGAGTACGGTTGTGCCAATGTAAAAGTACTGGGTATATTGTGCCTGAATGGCAATCGCGACGCGTCCATCGTTGTACCCTGAGGCAACACTCTCATCCAATGTCTCGGCATTCAGGTAAGCATCCAGCGGTTGATTGCTGGCGCTCCACCCCAACAGGGGCTGGCTGGCATACAGGTAAGCCCTGACGGGTTGTCCCGCGCGCGCCCAGTAGGCAAGTTCATCGCCGCCGTTCATCTGGGCTGTTCCCTGAATGGCTTCCTGGGCGGCATCATAGGCCAGTTGGGTATCCGGGCTATTGTGGTACTCTACCCCATAGGTATAGGAAATTGCCGGTTCCAGGTCGGTGGCGAATATCAGTTGGGCATCGGATGGGTCATCCAGAGTAACGGAAATGAGCGTAACGAAATCGAGCGTTCCCACATCCAGCACCGTCAGGCGGACAGTCGCCTGACGTCCCAGCACCGTGACGCGATATCCCACCGAGGCGGGTTCGAGCAGGTAAGCACTGATAACACCCTGAGAGAGCCAGGCACGTTGTGCAGATGCGCCCTCCCCAATGACCAGGCCGATTTTTCCCAGGTGTGAAAGCACCCACGCGTCATGTCCTTTGACCCGCAGGATATCCCCAGGCATGGCGCCAGCAATGCTGCTGTTATCGGAAAAAACGAATGTCGTGCCGATGTTTGCCAGCCCGTTGAGCGCCACCGCCCCGGATTCGCCAACGAAACTGAGGAAATCCCAGGGGAAAGTGCTATCAGGGGTGGCAATTTCGATATCATACGTGTCTGCATCCCAGGTAGCGGTGTATACACTCCCGCGGCGTCCGGTGAAGGTATATGCATTGGTTTGGGCGTATGTTGGGTGTGGAGCAATAGCAAGGAGCAGAACCAGCAAAAAAATTTTTGCGGTACTTTTTCCCATGATTTTGTGGCTCACCTTGAAGTAAATGTGCTGATTGACAGCACCAGACCATGCCCTTACGTCACTTTCTGCGTACGCTGGCTCCATAAACTGAACTACCGGCATCCAACCAACCCAATCTGTGTTGTGCTACACACCACGTTGTAAGGGCAAGGTGTTCATTGACAGGTCACTGCCGTAACCATTGGTAGGGCTTCGCAAAGATTTTTGATTTTGTGCGAATCAATTGTGCATCGATATTGACAAAATTCCCCCATCGATTCTGTCAGGTGGTATTTCCCCCCCCTTGAAAACTATCCCCCCTGTGTAGACAAAGCATCCAGCGCGAACAGCGCGGTGATAGCCGGAGAGCCATACACCATGTGCGTGGGAATCTTGCCTTTGAAAATTTCATAGGCCGGGTAGGGCATACCCTCTGGGGATGCGTTTTGCTCAAGAATGCGTTGCCAATCCGTGTGGCGAGTGGCATGGGGTTCCAGACGGCGTGCAGCCCCCAATGCCAGCGCGGCATCCATAGGATTCAAGTTCCGTTGAGGGTGTAGTTCATCCCGCAGGTAGGCAAGCACGTGTTGACGTATAGCAGACAGGCGGGCTTGTGGGTCGAGCAGGTGTTGTTCGGATTCAGGTACTTCCTGCCATGCTTCCCATAACCAGGCAAACATCGCGACAAAGAATTCAGGCAGGTAGAAACTGTATGCGCGTGCCTGCCGAAACAGCCCCTTGGTGACATTGTCGTGCAGAAATGCCACGATGCCCTGAACGGTATCCAGTGCCTCAGGGGTGTTGAGAATCCCCCAGATGCCGCGATTGCGCACCAGGGCGCGTAATACGTTGACATTCACTACCAGGTCGGGTGCATCGGTGGGGTGGAGGCCGAACCAGGTACTCACGCCACCCTGAAGAAGCACGCCAGTATAGTTGACCACAGGGACCTTGACCTGATGCGCGTGAAATTGATAAGCGCGTGCCAGTTGCCAGTATGCCGGTTGCAATAAGCGGTTGATATCGCTGCGTAGTTGCTGTTTTTGTTGTGGGGGGAGCCAGGAAAGTTCTCCTGAGTCCATCAGGCACAGAAAATCGGCGCACATTTCTAACACCATGAAGGTGTCATCGGCGTCAGGGGCTATGTCTTGCATGCCGCTCCACCGCAGAAACCATTTCGCGTTGCGGTTGGCATGCATGGTTTCCGCGGGGAAAAAGGGGTACACTCGAAATGTCTGCCCGCTCAAAATGCGGTAGGAACGGTGTGCCAGGGCATTGGTCACCAACCCCAGAAGAATACGCTCCCAGGGACGCCGCTCTTCAGGGGGTATGTGTGGCAAGATGGCCTTGCGTATGATGGTGTAGAAATAGCAATCGGTGAAAAAAGTGTGGAAACGCAGGATGAAGCGACTTTCAACGGGAACCCGCCGGGCAAGGCCAGTTTGTGGATGGGGACCAGGCAAGCGTGCCAGGCGCGCAGGCCATAAAAGGAGCGTTGCAAGCCTGAGCAAGGGGTCGCTGGGACTACGGAGAAAACGCCACAGGTCACTTGCATGAAAATCCGGGTCTCCCTGAGGCAAGACAGCAGCATAGCATGGGAAAAAGCCGTGTTGTTTCCACTCGGTGAGCAGGCAGGCTTGCAAGCGAAGGCGCAGCGACATAGGTCAGGGTTCGTGAATGGTGATAGTGCCCTCCCAGCCATCCACGGTGATTTGCTGGCCATCGTGAATGCGCCGGGTGATACCGGGGACGGCGAACACAGCGGGTTTACCTAATTCTCTGGCTAATGTGGCTGTGTGGGAAAGCAAACCGCCAATTTCGGTGACAATACCACCCGCGGTGATGAAGAGCGGTAACCACCCCGGGTCGGTGGCCTCGGTGATTAAGATTTCTCCAGGCCGTAATGCCGCCTCTTGGGGGCGACGCACCACACGGGCGCGTCCGGTAACGCGTCCACTGCTAACCGCAGTGCCGCGTAGCGTATCCCCCTTGTTTTCGACAATGGGTATGGCCGGTAAATGCTTTTCGTGATAGTCGTGTGTGCGCTTGCGCTGCACCACGTAGTCAGGCAAGTTGTGGTCGTACTCCCCCACACAGAGAGAATCCAGTTCATCCAGCGTCAGGAAGAAAACGTCATCGGGCTGGTTGAGATAGCCGCGTTCATACAAACGCTGGCCAGCGGCTTTTGTAATGCGCCGCAACTCGGTGAAACAGGCCATGAGCAGCCCTTTTGTGCGCTCTCGCATGCGCGTATAGGCCGTATAACTTTCCCGCTTGCGCAAAAAAAGCCAGCGTTGTACCGGATTCATGCGTTTTGTCGGATTGAACACATGACTGCCGCGTAAACGTCGGGGAATGGGTTGGGTGGGGTGGCCTGCAGAAAGCAGCCGGGCTTGAATGGCGCTGATGAGGGTGCGTGGGTCTTCTGCCCAGCGCGGGGAGTGCAACTCGAATTCTTGAGGGGCGCGATTTCCCATTTGCAGGGCACGGCGGCGTACTTCAGCAAGAAAACTTTTTCCCTCCAGCGAGGCCTGTAGCGTCTGGTAAAGCGCCTCACCGTTCAAAGTGCGAAAATACTCATTGAGTATGGGGTTTTCGTGCACGCGGCTGGCCAGGGCTGTCATGTGGGTATCCCACAGGCCCTTGTCGCGGGGCGGGACGCGAAAAGTCGCCATCCATTGGTCGGCTTCTTGTGCGCTCATCACGCTTTCCAGCGTTTGCCATACTGCGGCATACGAGCAAAAAGCAAAGAAGGAGGCCTGCATGTGTACTTGAAAAGCCTGCCGTGTGACCACCAGCGTGGCACGTAAGTGCTTGCGTAGCGTGCCCAGGCTCATAGGGTTGGTGTTTTCCTCGCTCAGGAAGACCAGTTGCGGCCCCAATGCTTCAAGGTATTTTTCCAATTTGGGGTATACGAAATGCCTGCTCAGTACCTCACGCCACACATACACGCTTTTCACAAAACGGGCGCTGAGAGGCAGGGTGGGTTGATGTCGGCGCAGAGTATCCGCATCATCGCGGACATCGCAACCGATACCGCGCCCCACCACCACTGCGGGGCGTATGCCCCAAATGTTGGCGTAACTATCCCATAATGCCTGGCGCTGCATGTACGCCCGCCCGCCGAAAAGGCGCGCCATCTCACTGGGGCGCGGCGATTGACGCGGGTCTTCAGCCTGGCGTATTACATGGATGAACGTGCTCCACGTCAGAGGGGTGATGACGCCAGAGAGTACCTCGCCGATATTGGCGCGCGTCCACAGGGTAAAATCTGGTGGAGGTTCGACAAGGGGGTGCGTACTGATGGGGCGGGCCTGCAAAAGCCAGAATTGCCCATCGGCGTAAGCCCACTCGATATCTTGCGTGCTTCCGAGGAGGCGTTCTACTTCCAGCGCCATTCTCAACAAGGGCTGCCAGAACTCTGCCTCTCGGAAGGCAGTGGGCAGGCATTCGGTTGCAATCAGGGTATGTGCCTGGCCGTTGCGGGAGAAAGTCAGTCGGGCCGGGTTTTCTATCCCGCTGAGGATGGCTTCTCCCAGTGCCGGGGCGGCTTCGATAAGCAAATAGCGGTCGTCGCCGGTGACGGGGTGTTGCGTGAAGAGTACGCCGGCAACCTGGGGATGTACCATAGCCTGGACAATCACCCCGGGAGAACGATGTGCCTCAGGAGCAAGCGTTTGCTGATACGCGAGCAGTCGCGCGCTTTCTCCCGAAAGGGCACAGGATTGGATGGCTTCCATGAGCGCCGCGCCCCCTGTAACGTTGAGCCGCGTTTCGTATTGTCCGGCAAAGGAGGCTTTCTCGGTATCTTCCTGAGGGCCAGCGGCGCGCACCGCTACACGAGTATCCCCGCTGCGTTCACACAAATTGCGGTAGTACAGTTCGATTTCGGCGCGTAAAATCGTGGCTTCTGGCGGTTGGGGGGTAGATACCAGGATGCTGGCCTCTTCCGGGGTGAGCACAAATCCCGGAGGAACGGGCAACCCGGCCTGACCCAGGCGCGCCAGGGTATCGGCTTTGGGGGGCAGGGGAGTTTCAGTGGTCTCGTGAAGCCAGTACATGAATAGACGATGTCGTGGAGGGAACGTTTCTTGCCCCTCGACAGGAGAGTGGTATCCCGGTGAAAGTATCAGCGTTGCCTGAGTACGGCTCCAAGGGCATAGAAGCCAAGCAATGCCAGAGGAAAAATCGCCAGGGGGGGATATTCCCACGCAGCGAGAAGCCCCAGGGCGCATGGCAAGAGCACAGAGGGAAAGGTATGGTGTGCCAGATGAAGCGTATCCCGTTGACGCGTTTGTCGCGTCTCATCGTATGGGTCGCGTGCCGGCAAAAAATCGTTATGCTGCCATGCGGAGAGCGAATTACCCAGGGTGAGAACAGTCAACAGCAGACTGGCAAGAATCAATCCTACCACGAAAAGCCGGTATGTGGGGAGCAAATCTTTCAGAACGAACAGCGCGCCGGGCAGGCTGAGGCGTTCTGCTTCCAGGCTGAGGGCGTAGAGGAGGGTGCTGCGGCGGTATCCAAAATCCACCGCGAAGGTACGCGTGCCCGTGCGGACATCGTGCGGGTAGTCGCGCACCTGATGCCCCAGGTCGGAGGACAGGCCGCGCAGGGTGGCGAACAGCCCAAAGGCGGCACCCAGGCGAGTCCAGGGGGTATCGAAGGCTGCCAGCAGCAAGAGCAAGGGCAGGGTTTGTTGCGCCAGCACGGTAGCGCAAAGGCCAATTGCGCCGCGCGTTTTGAGGCGCAATGGCGGCAGAGAGTAGAAACTGGCAACAGCCAGCCAGAGCACCCACAGCGGGGTAAAGGACGGCCGCCTCAGGAATGGCGCAGCAGTGAGTGCACCGGCAGCCAGCAAGCCCAGCAAGATGCTTATGGCCTGAGGAAGCGGGGTGTGCGCAAAGGCATTGGATTTGCCGTGCTTTCGGTCAAGTTCTACGTCCGCCAGGTCGTTGACCAGGTAGCCGTAAGCGGTCATGAAACTGCTGAACAGAAAAAACAGGCCGATGTGTCCCATCAAGCGCGCAGAAGCGGGCACCCGCCACAGGATGAGTGCCAGTAGCGCGGCGCTGTTTTGCCAGATGGAGTTATACCGTATCAAACCAAAGTTGCGGTGCGAAAGCAGAGACATGGAAAACCCCTGTGTTCGAGAACAGGATAGGCCGATGGTGTTCCGGTTTGATTGCTAGGGATGGGGAGCAGGCAAGGGCTGGATGGTGACCAGCGCCGCGGAGCGCGGGGGCAGGGAAATTTCGAAGAGGAGGACGCTATTGGGCGCGGCAGCCACCCGAAAGGCGGTTCCGCTTCCTGTGACGGGGCTTTGGAGGGCATCCTGCACCTGAATGTATGCGCTATCCCCAGGGAAACCGCGGACGGCAACGGTCAATTCCCCGCCCTTTTCCTCCCAGGCGCCATTTACCAGCCACAGCAGGGTGTTTTCGTTTTGGGGATTGCTGCCCGCCCAGGCGATGATGCCTTCGGGCGCATTGACCGCAACTGGACGAGCGGGCGGAATGGCGGTGTAAAAATTCTGGTAGACGTGGTAGGCTGGCTTTTCCTGCCAGTCTGCACGCCAATCCTTCATCAACCCAAGTTGGTTGTATCCGGCATGCATCCCCGGCCATTCGGCAAGCGAAAATTGTACCGGCGTGATGCCATGTTCCCATAGTTGCGGCAAAACTGCGGCATGCCACAGAGCGCCTTCGCGGCCATCACTCCAATACGTCGTGCTGCCGTACTCATCCAGGTATACCGGCTTGCCGTAGGACTGCAAATGGTCGCCAATGGTCAGGGCGCGGCCAATGGCGTATCCCCCACTGTAGTCGTGGTAGGTGAGTATATCGAGCCAGGCAGCGCGGCTGGGGTCTTGCAGAAAGCGGTCGAGCAGGGCATGGGTGCAGCAAGTGGCCAGTCCGGCGATGCGGATGCGGGGGTGAACGGCTTTGGCTGCCTGATGGGCGGCGCCGATAACGGCACGCAACTGTGCGAAATCCATGTCATGCCAGAAGCAGGCCACTGCCGGGTCGCTGCCGCATGCCAGGTCGGGTTCGTTGACGGGTTCAAGGATGATGCGTTCCGGAGGGTAACCGATATCCTCTACCAGGTAGCGTAAAGTGGCGCCCACCAGGTGGGCATACGCCTGCATGTCGGCGGGCGGATATGGGGCGGTGAGCGGGGTTGGGCCTGGACGCTTTGCCATCCACTCCGGCAGGTAGGGGATGTACAGCATGATGTCTGCGTCCATATCTCGCAGGGTGGCGAACCAGCGCGCGTAGGTGAGGTGCCTGCCGCCGGCATCGAAGGGCTGGTCGAAAACGATGCGCCCTTTTTGCGGTGCGATAACGGCGCCCAAAAGGGGCAGGCGTACGGTTTGGGGGGCGAGTTCCATGTAGCGGGCGGTAAGCGTGGGGGCATCTTCGTCGCTCCACCATCCATTGAGGCCATACGATGCAGGAGGGGCGGTTTCCACGGGGGTGTCGAGCGCAATGGTCAGGTCTGCTGGCAGGTTTTGGGCGGGAGTGAGAGGCAGCGTAGTCTGCGGTTGGGGTGTGGGGACAGCACCCGATGGTGATGGGGTGCACCCCACCAGAAACAGGGCCAGGAAGATGAACCGTTTCATGGCATGTTGCTCCAGATGCCGTCTGTCTGCCAGATTGCCTGTGCTCCTGGAGGGAGGGTGAGCAGTGTCATGGGGGCGGCATCCGGCACAGGAAGGGATTGAATCCAATCTGGCGGGGCATGGATGACCTCTGCTGGCAGGTCGAAAAGCAGGATGCGGCGGGTATCCGGCGGAATCAGGGTATCCAGATTGGGCATGCGATGCACGTACTGCTCTCCATCCCGGATTTCAATGATAGAAACCACCTGCCCGCTGCCCTGAGGGTCGAAAATGGGCGGGGAAAAAGTGTGGTATTGCGGCAGATAGACTTGCATGTGACGGAATTCCACAGCGTACACCAGCGTACCCTGCGGGGGAAGGCTGGCCGCGAGGTGTAGCCGGTTCTGGTAGTACGCGGCCTTCCAGTGAATGGTGCGGGCGTTGTCGTACCGTTGCCATGCCGGGCCAAAGGGTTCTTGCGGCAGAAAGGCAAACAACACCGCCTGCCACAGGATGACCGCCGCGGCGATGCCCATCCCCAACGTGCTTCTGCGGCGGAGGATGTTTTCGGTTCCCCAGGCGGCCAGCAGGTAGAACGGTGTCATGCTGACCAGAATGGTGCCCCGGTTGCCCGGCCACAAGAGCACGTACACTGCCCAGGCTGGCAGCAACCAGAGTAAAAAAAAGGTGCGCAGGTGGTTGCGAAGCGGGATTTTCAGGCTGGCGGCTGCACCGACCAGGCATAGCAGCCACAGGGGTTCACTCATCGCATGCACGGTCAGGCGCAGCACGATGCTGGCGTTGCGCACCAGACGGGAAAACCCTGCACTGCGGGTCATTCCCCAGGCGGGGATTTCGGTGAGATGTCCCAGGGCGGCGCGGTAGCCCTCCCATCCCCCGCTGGCAAGCACGATGGGGGCAAAGCCGAGACAGAAAACCAGGGCGCTCAATGCCCCGCCCAGGAGCAGCATTCGCATGCCGCGCTTTGCCAGGGCGTATGCCGCCAGAGGGGCGAGGAATACCATGGTTTGCGGGCGAAAAGCGCCGCTGGCTCCCAGGGCGATAGCCAGCAGCCAGGGCGCGGTGGGGCCTTCGGTATGCCAGGTATGCCAGGCCAGCAGACCTACCCCGATGGAGGCCAAGAGGTCAAGGGTGTAAGGCGCGGCCACTTCGCTCTGGTACCAGACCGCCGGAGCGGTGACCAGGAAGAGCGCGGCCAGCCAGCCTGTACGCGGGCTGTACAGGCGTTTTCCCAGCGCGTAGATGCCCAACCCGGCCAGGGCGCTGCCCAGGGCGCTCAACCACAACAGGGCGCGGTGTGGCTCGTGCAGCCACCACAGCAGCACCCGCCCGGCGATGATGTAGAGCGGGTAGCCAGGGGGTTGGGGTTGATGCAGCCGCACGTCCATGTGTTCCAGGGCGCGCATGTAGTTGAGCGCATCGAAGGAGGTGGGGAAAGGTGCGAAAAACGGTACACGACTGAGGAGCACCATACCCAGCGCGAGGAGATTTTTCCACAAGAAAGCAGGGCGGCGTTCAGGCATCCTGTTGCTCCTCTTGCAAAGCCTGTAAAATCTCTTCGCGGGGATTGCCCCAGCCGCGAATGCCACTCAGCCCGGTACGGGCGCCGGAGGCAAAACCGCGCATCCACCACAGGGCACCTGCAGCGATGATAGGAAACACCTGCGGCATACGGAATGCCTGTCTGGGGTAATGCTGCAAAAAGGCTTTCCAGGAGCGCAGGCACTTGACCACCCCCAGCCCAGGGGCCAGACTCCACGCCAGAGTGGGTTGCCGGGCGATATGGCTGCCGGGCATGGTGAGCAGCGTAAGCGCACAGCGTGTTACGCGCCCAATGCGGTGCTGGTGCCGGAGATAGGCGCGCCAGGTATCACGGTAAAAATGGTAGATGTGAATCTTCGGGTCGAACCACACCTGATAGCCGCGTTGGGTGAGAATGTAATTGAAAAGCAGGTCCTCTTGCGGGTAGTAGGCATTGGGAAAACCGCCAAACTGCAGAAACACCTCGCGACGGTAAGAGAGGTTGCAGGTGGGAATGTGCCCTACAGCCCGCGGCTCCCCTGCCGGTAGAAATTCCCGAAACTCCAGCATGTGCCCGGCCCACGCAATGGGCTTACTGGCGTTCCCGACTTCGAGAGAACCGCCGGCGATGTGGTGTCCAGCATTATGTGCGGCTACGATGCGCTCCACCCAATCGGGGGCGGCCAGACAATCCGAATCGATGAATGCCAGAATGTCGCCGCGTGCCATTTGCGCGCCGCGGTTACGCGCCGGCCCAGGGAAGGTTTGATTGTTGAAGCGCGTCAGGCGCACCTGGGGAAAGGCGCGCTGGATGATGTCGGGGGTTTCATCGCGGGAGGAATCGGCTACGATGATTTCCCCTGGAAGTGCGCTTTGCAAATGCAAAGAGCGCAGACAGGCCTCAATGGTCTCTGCGCTGTTGTAGGCAGGGATGATGACGCTTACATCGGCGGAAGTGAACATGGCAGCACACCTCAATGGTGAAGCAAATTTTCTTCCCGCATCCATGCCAGGGTACGTCTCAGCATGGCATCGAGAGAGATTTCAGGCGTGTACCCAAGCCTTTGCGCAGCCTTGCGGTGCGAAAAGGCACGCCGCACTGTCAGGTTGTACACTTTTTCCGGAGTTACCAGGGGTTCACCGGGCAGGTGCAGCGCACGGTAGCATGCACGCATCCCCACCCCGACGGCCAGCGCAAGGGGCGTGGGAATGAAAAGCGGAGGCAGAGGCCTATCCAGCAGGGCGCAGGCCTTTGCAAGGAGGGTGCGCATCTGCACGGGGCGTGCTCCGCTCAAGATAAACGTTTCCCCTGCCGCCAGGGGGTGCGTACCGGCGAGTTCCAGCCCGCGGCACAAATCGGCGATATCCGTCAGGTGAATGGTATTCCTGCCGCGTCCGATGGGGATGAACCGACCGCAAGCCAGCATAGACAACAATCGGGTGAGCATGCCATCGCGGTCTCCGGGGCCACAAGTAATCGTAGGCCGCACGATAACGGTTTCCAGGTCTCCGGCAAAGGCGCGCACCACCTGTTCTGCGGCGATTTTCGAGCGGTGATATGGAGAAGCCGCGGGAGAGGCATCCAGTGGGGTATCTTCATCCATCATGGCCAGACCTGGCCACCCATATACGCCGACCGAACTGATGTACACAAAGCGGCGCGCCCTCCCCTGGATGGCAGCACGCAGCACGGCCTGCGTACCAAGCACGTTGACCTGGTGATACCGGCTGGGAGGTGTTCCCCAGCGGTTGCGGATGGCCGCTGCATGGAAAACCACCCTCCCCTGGAGAACCCGCGGCGGAATCGCATCCAGGGGAGCGATGCACACCCCAAAGGGGGGCCTGGCTGGAAGTTTGTCCTCGCTCCCTGGCCGCACCCCGGCAGTGACCTGCCATCCCCGTTGGTGCAGGTGAGCAGCCAATGCCCCCCCTATGAAGCCTGTCGCTCCAGTGATGAAGGCCGCAGGCGGTGCATTGTTTGCCTGACGGCTTGCCTGTTCAGTCTGCGGTTTTTGCATGCGCATTGGTGGAAACGATAGGAAGGCTGTTGCCCAGCGCTACTTTGGCGCCTACCCGACTCAACGTGGGAATGTGGTGCAGCATGTTCGTGTATGCCGCGTTAGCCAGTGGACAATGGCATTCTTTTGCCGCGATGCTGCGGCGCACACTTTGGATAGCCTCGCCAAACCAGATTTCCTTGAAATCGTAGCCGTGCTGGCGCAAATTTCCAAGAGGGTCGGCGCGCACGCAGCATGGCCACACGGTACCATCGGCGTAAATGTGCGCACTGGCCCATCCAGCATAGCAGGGAATGCTTTGCTCCTGGTCGGTGATGATTCGCCTGGCAAGTTTGTAGTATTCCACGCGAAATGCCTCGGTGATGCGGGCAATTCCCTGGTATTCATGCGCTTCCACGTAGGCAATCAAGCGTTCCACAGCCTGGGCGTACGCCTCCGCAGATGGCGTGATGGGCAATCCTACGGTATCCAGTTCAGGGCGCTGCTCTGCAATTTCGGTGATGTATTGGTCTGCCCCCGATTGGGCGGCGTAAGCCAGCAGGGACTCCAGATGACCGATGCTGAAGACCGAGATAACGGAGTGAATGCCCACCGTCAGGTTGGGCAGGTCTTCCCGCAATGCCAACAGCGCCCGCAAAGTACGCTCGAATTTCGCAAAGTTCCCCGGCACGCCGCGGATTTCATCGTGTTTTTCCCCAACCCCGTCCAGTGACAGATTGATGATGACCTGACTGCGCGGACACCCTTCAGCAATACGCTGCACTTTGGTGGGAATATCTGAGAGAATGCCATTGGTGGGGATGTTGATGATGCCTGGACGGGTATGCCGGTACACCATGTGTGCCAGTTCGACGACGTGGCGGTAAAGGAAAGGTTCGCCTCCGCTGATAGTGAACCAGTACGGGGCATGTCCCAGCGAGCGCAACACTTTTTCCCACTCATCCAGGCGCAACTCGTCCTCGCGTTTTTTCCAGATGTTGCAGGTCTTGCAGCGAGAATTGCAGCGCGGCGAAGGCGAGATGGTCAGATTGATGGGGAGAAGTTGCGGCCATCCAAAACGGCGATAGAGACGAAAAAGGGGAATGCGGGCCAGAACCGAGAGCATGGACATGAAAAGCCTCTTTCAAAAAAACATCGGATGGGGTATCCGCTTTTCCAGGGAAGGTGCCCTGATGCGGGCTGGAAGCCTTACCTCGTAGCCGGTTCCTGACCGGCTGCGAAATCCGCAAGTCGGGCTTTCAAGGAAGTTTTTGCCCTAGAATGCCAATGTGATGGGCAAAAGGGATTTGCAGGGCAAAAGGAAGACCCTCAAAAAAAGCCAGCCGCTGCATCTGGCGGTGGACATCGGGGTATGCCCTGGGGTTGTAATAAGGCAGCGATTCCGCCTCCCAGCGGGCGCGTTGTTCCGGACTGGCAGAACGCAAGCGGTTTTTGAGGGGCGGGAGCAAATCCCCCAGCAATGCGGCCGGGTTGATGATGTCTGGCCACCAGGGGCAATCCACATGGAAGATACGTTGTATTCGCAGCCCTGCCTGGGCAAACATCTGCCTCCAGATACGTGGCTGCATCAAGCGCGTATCGCCATACTCCCATGGCGTTCCCGTCACCTTGTGGTGCAACCTGCGTAACGGAAAGCCGTAATTCCGCCGATTTGGCACGAATACCAGCACAAAGCGGGCGCTGCACCGCGCCATTTCCGATAACACCTCCTGCGGCGCGGCCAGATATGGCATAACGTTGAAATTCCACACCAGGTCGAAGGCGGAATCCGGGTATGGGAAAGGAAAAGTGAGGGCGTGGGTGTGGATGTGTACCCTGGCATTGGGGGCGTGGGTCTCCCATACCTGGTGTGCAAACCCCGCTTGAGAGGCTGCTTCGGGCAACCACAGCGTGACTTCTGCCCCTCTCATCCCCAAAGGCAGACTATTCAGGCCACAAATCCCCGTCATCCCATCGCCGGGGCCTTCAAGCACCGTGTGCAAAGCAAACTCTCCCTGCAGGGTGTGCAGGGAGCGAGTCAAAGCCCAGCGCTCGTATGTCGTCCCGAGCCCGGTATCACAGGTAACCAGGGATTTTTCAGGCAATTTCTGGTAAGTCCTTGGTGGATTCGGCAATCGCCCAATTGAACGGATTGCGGCGGCGGACGGAATAATCGTAGGCTCCCAGGGCGCGCACAAAGATTTCCAGGGCAATGACGAGCGGCCCCCAGACGAAATATCGCCAGTCTGCCCGCATGTGCTTGAGGAAGAGCCGCAGGATGCGCCAATGGTTCAGGGTGGCTACGCGGTACCCCAGCGTTTCCCGCACGTACAGGTGCCCTGCAAAAATGCGGCGGCGCTGCCTGATGAAATCGCGCACGTTTTCTGGTCCCTTGTTGCGCACGATGGCCTCCGGCGCATAGCGTAATTGCATCCCCTGACCGATGATAAGCGGCTCGATGCTGGCTTCATCCACCGCCGTGTCGTAGGGGATTTGCTTGAAGATGTTGCGGAAGGCTATTAATTCGCCCATTTTGGGGCGTTCCAGAGAAACCCAGTGGTGCAGTTCCCATAACAGATGGATGCCAAACCCCATGAACGTGTCTTGACGATTTGTCGGAATTGGGTGTCCACCGACCATTCCCACTGCAGGGTTAGCGAAGGGGGAGACCAGCGCCTCGATGGTATGGGCTAACGGCAGCGTATCCGCGCTTTGCAAGACGATAATCTCGCTCTTCGTGTAGTGCAGGTACAAGTTAACCGCCGAGGCCTTCCCTTCCCGTTTGGGCTGGGTAAGCAAATGGACGCGGCTGTCCTGCGCGGCATGGCGACGTACAATGTCCTCCGTCCCGTCGGTGCAGCCACTGGCGACAACCACGATTTCGTCTATCTGCACCGTCTCGGTTTGTTGTTGCCGCAGTGCTTCCAGCAGCCTGCCGATATTTGCCGCCTCGTTATAAGCCATGATGCCAATGCTGCAATGTAGCATGATTTTTTGCCTTATCAGGTTCCTGAAGAGTAACAACTCAGCCACCCACGCCCGACGATAAATCATCGGGCTGAGCGGCCAAAGCCGGAACAATCCGGCTGGCGCCATGCAGTCGGGTTTCCCCGACTTTGGTGTCCTCAGCCAGGGAATTGATTCCCCGGCGGGGGGCTGAGCAGTTACCATTTTCCCATCATATCCAGGCACTGCCTGCATGAGTCAGCGTTTTTTCCCCTGTGTGGGCACAAGACCGCAGATGTCGCGGATTACGCCGATAGCCCAGGAAAAATCCGTGCAATCTGCGTACTCTGCGGATACCATGCGGGCAAATTCGGAATTGCCGGTGTGGATATGACTTCCTTGACGCCTCTTCAGGCTTGTGCTAGTATGGGTACACATGAAAAACAGATAAATTTTTCCACCGAGACATAAAATTTTGCTTGCTATAGGCGGGCAAGGCTCGTTTGCATACACAAGGAGTGAGAAAAATGAAAACCAAGCGCGTCATCCTCGTTATTCTGGCAGCGTTCCTGGTCATTGCGCTGGCGGCCTGCGACCGTTCGGCATCAGAGGGGCCAACCACGGGCAACCCCGCCGGAGGCGAGGGTATGCCCAGTCCAGGCGAATTGGGCAATGCGTTTTTGACCCAAACCGCGGCCGCCCCATCCAATCAACAGGCGCAGCCTCCCACCCCAACGGCCGTGCCTGTCCAGCCCGTCAACCCCACCCCAACTACCGCACCGCTCCCCACACCAGTGCCTACCAAGGCGGCAGCCCCCACCAAAGCCGCAATGACCGTGCCGGATAAGTACACCCTGCAAAAGGGCGAATTTCCCTATTGTATTGCCCGTCGTTTCAACATCAACCCCGACCAGTTGCTGGCTGCCAATAATTTGAGCAAGAACGCCCAGTCCTTCCCTGGTCAAACCCTTACCATTCCGCAAAATGCCAAGCCTTTCCCCGGCAAACGCGCCCTGGCAGCCCACCCCACAAAATACACCGTAAAAGCAGGGGATACCATCTACAGCATTGCCTGCGCTTTTGGCGATGTCAGCCCGGAGGCTATTGCCAGCGCCAATAGTCTGAAGAAACCCTACACCCTCAGCGTGGGGCAAACCCTGCAAATTCCCTGACCCTCCTGTCTGTCTCTCCCCGTTCCATGCCCCCCTGAAAGTACGCCACTCTCAGGGGGGCGCTTGTTTACCCCTTGAAAAGGACTACCCGATGCAATTTACCACCTTGAACAGCACAACCGTCTTCACAGGCCGCGTTTTCACTTTGCGGCAAGATAAGGTGCGCCTGCCTGACGGCAACACCACCACACTGGACATCTTGCAGCACAATGGCGGCATTGCCATCGTTCCCATTGACGAGAGGGGCAACGTGTGGTTCGTACGTCAGTACCGGCAGGCAGCCGGGCAGGTGTTACTCGAAATCCCTGCTGGAACCCTGGAACCCGGAGAAACCCCGGAAGAAAACGTACACCGCGAACTCCAGGAAGAAATCGGCATGGACGCGCGCCAGGTTACGCCTATTGGGGCGTGCTTCCTCGCGCCCGGCTATTCCAGCGAATACATGCGCCTCTTCCTGGCGCGCGATTTGTTCCCCGCCTCCCTGGAAGGAGACGCCGATGAATTCATCGAGGTCGTCAGAATTCCCTTCGCACAGGCGTTGCAAATGATTCCCCAGGGCGCATTCCAGGACGCAAAAACCATCCTGGGGTTGCTCTGGGTGCAAACGCTCCTTCAGCAGGAATCATCCCTGACGCGCTAACCAGGCACGCACCTCGTACAACGCCTGCTCAGCGCTACGAAAATGTACAGCCGCCCAGCCAGCCGCACGGGCGGCTTCTACATTGCGCACAAAGTCATCTACAAAAATCAACGCCTTTGGGGAAACATCCAGCCTGCGTTGTATTTCCGCGTAAATCGCCGGGTCAGGTTTTGCCAGCCCCAATTCGGCAGAGATGAAAATGTGGTCAAAAGCATCACTGATGCACCACTCCTGCTCCAGAGCGTGGCGCAAATCATCCCAGGCATTGCTCAACAAAGCAGTGCGAAACCTCCCGCCGCGCAGAGAGCGCAAAAAATCCACCAGGGTTTCATCCACCGCATCGCCTCCCCAAAAAGCCCGCTGCAACGCATCCAGTTCATCCAGGGGCCAATCCAGTTGGCGGGCTACGGCCTCCCAGTGAGATTGGGCGCTAATACGTCCCAGCGTAGCCTGCTGCGCCGTTGGGGAGCCGAATACCAGGTTATCCAGGTCTTCATAGGTCATCCCAAAATGTTCGGCCAGTTGCGTGCGCGGGGCGCGGTCTTCTGTGCGCACCAGAACGCCCCCCAAATCGAAAATTACCGTTGGTATGTGCATAGATTTCTCCCACAAAAAAATGTGCTCTGCATAAGCGAGGGCAGCGCGCCCACGCATCTTGCACCTGTTGACTACCTCTCATACGGAGGGCGAATCGAATCTACAGAGAATGAGCAACCCCACAGAGGGCACTCACCCCAGGGGAAGAGAAGCCTCCCTTTCGGCGGATTCCACCTTCCGATGGAGCACCACAAACCCCAGGGTGGCCACCATCCCCAAAACTCCTGCCAGGTACCACACCCAGCGAGGGTCAAAATTATCCATCACCACCCCTGCCAGGAGCGGACCGGCCGCGCCAGGAAGCATCCAGGACACGCCAAAAACCGCCATGTAACGGCCGCGCTTGTCTTCAGGGGCAAATTTTGCCACCACCGCCTGGGCGACGGGCACGACAACCATTTCCCCAAGCGTGATGATTGCCATAGCCGCCAGAAACAGCCAGAAAGCGCTTACGAAACCATACAGCGCAAACCCGATAGCGTAGAGCACAGACCCCAACGCCATGACCAGCATGGCAGGCCAGCGGCGCACTCGCCGCGTAATGGCAAACTGAAAAAACACCACCATCGAGGCATTCAGGCTCATAATGATACCAAAACCCTGTTCCGCCACACCATGCACATCGCGCAGGTATACCGACAGGGTGCTGTACATCTGGATGTACACCAACACACTGAGCATGGATACCACCATAAAGGTCATAAAGGCCCCGTCGCGCACCACATCCCTGTACCCGCGAAACGAGTCCTTCAAACCAGAGGGCTGCTCACCATGCTGCGGGTGAATGCCAGCAGGACGGGTTTCGCGCACCAGGCGATAGAACAACACCGCGGCCAGGGCACTGGTTACCGCATCGGCGATGAAAAGCGTCATATACGAGCGCGCCGCAAGCAGCCCGCCAATAGCCGGCCCGATAGCAATGGCCAGATTGGCAGCCACACGCATCAGGCCAAAACCATCGGCGCGTTTTTCTTCGGGCAGCAAATCCGTGAGCAGCGCCTGGTGCGCGGGTTCGGCAGCCTCAGCAAACAGCCCGGCCACCATCCCCATAACGTAAAACCATGCCAGGCGCGTCACCAACCCCATCAGCACGCTGGTCACACCGCTCACCAGCAGCCCCACCAGGATGACCGTCTTGCGTCCCATGTGGTCGGTCAGTGCCCCGCCAAGCATGCTGCCAAAAAAATTGGAGACAGAAAACAGGGCAAACAAAACCCCAACCTGTGTCATGCCAACATCAAAACGCGCCGAAACATACAACGCGAAGAAGGGAAACAGCAAGGCGCTGCCAATGCGGTCTACGAAAGCCGTGGCAACCACCACCCAAAATTGCAATGGATATTCACGATAAAGTGCAATCACTCGATAACGCATACTCTGAAAACCTGCCTTACCACCGGACACTTTGCACCCTGAGGTGCACTTCCTATGCTGTTTTATCCGCAAATGTCGCAGATTGCACCGATTTTTCTGTTTCTCTTCGGCGTAATCCAGGTAATCTGCGGATTGAAACACGCGCCCTACCACAACCTGTCCGGTGGCTGGAAAATCAACCTGAAAAGCCGTGCCCGGCTCCTGTGGCGGCAAAACCCATAGCAGCACAAAGCCCGGCATGCACAAAAACAGGGGCAGATGCCGGCTTCGTGCCGCCACCTGCCCCATGGAAGATTCAGCACACCTGTCTGCTATTTTGCTGGAGGAGGCATCAACCAGCCGGCAAAGCCAACATCCTTTTTGAGGGTCACATCCATGTTTTCTTCACGCAAGAAAGACCACACTTTGACCAAATCACCGCTGCGATACAACAAAAACTCTCCATCGGGCGAAATACTGAGCGGTTGCAAGGCCTCGCCTGCCAGCAGCAATACCCCTTCGCCAGCGGACAGGTCATAGCGGTACAATCCGTTCTCTTCGCTGGAGACCTGGGTCTGGGCATAGAAGAGCGTTCCATCCGGCGCCCACACAGGCCAGCCTGCCTCTCCGCGTGAATTTGCGCTCACAGGAGCCAACCCACTGCCATCGGGATGCACCACATACACCCGCCAGCCATCCCCATCGGGCATGGAAAAAGCCAGCCAGGAACCATCGGAGGCCCAGGCGGGAGTGGCCGCCGCGGGCACATCCGGCAGCATGCGGGCGCTTCCCGATTGCATGTCAATCAGTGCCACCCCGGAAAAGCCCTGGCAGGCATCCCCTTCTCCTCGACCGGCTATCGCCAGTGCCTTGCCGTCTGGCGACCAGGCTACCCCGGCAGGACAACGATAGGCATCCACGCCATCAGGCAGGGGAAGCGCGTGCCAGGTGTGCTGTGCAATGCTCACCCAGCCCAGGTGCAAACGGCCATCCGGGAAGACCTGCTCGACAAGCAACCGTCCCGTTGCGCTCCACGCCAATGGAAGGTAATGGCTTTCATCTTGCGGAGCAATCAGGAGGGGGTTTTGCTCACCTGTAGCGGGATTCAGCGCCCGCAGACCATGCGCATCGCTCAGGGCCAGGTATTGCCCATCCAGGCTGACGCGCGCACCGTACAGGGGCGGGTACACACTCAGGCGGGCAGGCTGAACCTTCTGGCTCAACATCTCTGCGCCCAACACCTGGTCATCCTGGGTGAAAATCAGCGTTACCCCCGCGCCCAATGGGTACGAAAGCAGGTCATACAGACGGTCGGTAAGTTCCCAGGCCGCCTGAATGGTACTCTCATCTGCAGCCCCCGTACCGCTCCCCTGGATGGACAGGCGGCGCACGCCGCCCGCTTCGGATTGCTCAGCCTCCAGCGTGGCAAACTGTCCCGAAAGCGTCTGCAATTCTTCCAGGCGGGCGGCTGGCACCTGCAAGGGCAAAACCACCTGACGGCAATCATCGGTGTAAAACGAAGCCCCGTCCTCGAAAATGTACAAATGGTCACACCAGGCCTGCGGGCCGTTCCCCTGGCTGAGTTCCAGCCACACTCCGCTCTGATTCCCGGAGGTATCCTCCAGCAGCGCCGCGATTTCCGCTGTGATGGTATACCCGAATTCCCGGTTCAGGCGCACCTGCCCATCGGCGGTGTAGGAGGGCAGCCCTTCGGCGTTGGCCACCAGGGGCACGCCGGTGTCCTTATCGAA
>DAOTWV010000029.1:0-2460 GCA_034435695.1 Anaerolineales bacterium
CGAAATCCGCGAAGCCGAGCAGCGCGAGGCCGCCCGCATCGCCGGCGTGGACGAAGTGGTCTTCCTGCGCCACCCCGACGGGATGCTGGTCAACACCCTCGACCTGCGCAAGGAACTGGTGCGCGAAATCCGCCGCTTCCGCCCCGAAGTGGTCATCACCGGCGACCCCACGATTGTGTGGGCCGGGGATACCTACATCAACCACCCCGACCACCGCGCCGCAGCCGGTGCAGCCCTGGACGCGGTCTTCCCCGCCGCCGGTCAGCCCAACCTGTTCGAAGACCTGGGACTGCCGGCGCACAAGGTACGCAAGGTGTACGTCACCAGTTGGGGCGAGGTCAACACCTGGGTCAGCATCGACGACACCATCGAGACCAAAATCCAGGCGTTGCTGGCGCACAAAAGCCAGGTCAAACCCGAAGTGGGCGAGCGCATCCGCAATTGGGCAGCCGAGCGCGCCAAAGGCAAGGAGATGGAATACGCCGAGGCCTTCCGCGTCATCACGCTGGTCAACGACGAGGAGTGGGAGGAAAGACAACGGACCACCGACGACGGACAACAGAAAAATTCCCGTACATGATACGTGGCACGTGATACGTGATACGTGGTACCCGACTACCCCATGCAACTCAAACGCGTCTTCCACACCTGGTGGCCGCTGGCTGCCTCCTGGCTGCTGATGGGCACCGAACTGCCTGCGCTGAGCGCCATCGTAGCGCGCATGCCCAACCCAAAAATCAACCTGGCGGCTTACGGCGGCGTGGTCTTCCCGGTGGCGCTCATCATCGAATCGCCGGTCATCATGCTGCTGGCCGCCAGCACCGCCCTGAGCAAGGACGAGGCCTCCTACCGCAAGGTGAGCCGCTTCATGCTGGTATCGGGCGTACTGCTCACCCTGGTACATGTCCTGCTGGCCTTCACCCCGCTCTACGACCTGATAATCGTGCGTCTGCTCGACCCGCCGGCGGAAATCATCGATTCGGCGCGCCTGGGGCTGATGCTGCTCACCCCGTGGACGGGCGCGATTGCCTACCGCCGCTTCCAGCAGGGGGTCATGATTCGCTTCGGGCGCTCGGACGTGGTTGGCACGGGGACGCTGGTGCGCCTGACCGCCGATTTGAGCGTGCTGCTGCTGGGATACCACCTGCGCGCCTGGGTGCCCGGCGTTGCCGCGGCCGCCACAGCCGTCAGCGCGGGGGTACTCAGCGAAGCCATCTACGCCGGCGTGCGCGTACGCCCCATCTTGCACGGTCCGATGCGCAAGGCCCCGCCCGCTGAACCGCTCACCTGGCGTGCCTTCGCCGCCTTCTACGTACCGCTGGTACTCACCTCCCTGCTCACCATGCTGTGGCAGCCGCTGGGCAGCGCGGCGCTCAGCCGCATGCCGCAGGCGCTCGATTCGCTGGCCGCCTGGCCGGTCGTCTCCGGGCTGGTCTTCATGCTGCGCAGCACCGGCATGGCTTACAACGAAGTCGTGGTTGCGCTGCTGGACGAGAAAGGCTCATCCCCCGTTCTGGGGCGCTTCGCCGCCCTGCTCTCGGCCGTCCTCAGCGGCTTGCACCTGCTGATTGCCCTCACGCCACTTTCCCTGCTGTGGTTTGGGCGCGTCTCCGCCCTGCCGCCGGACCTCGTCGCCCTGGCGCGGCTGGCCTTCCTGCTGGCGCTGCCCATGCCGGCGCTCAACGTGCTGCAATCCTGGTACCAGGGCGCGATTTTGTTCGGGCGCAAGACGCGCGGCATCCCCGAATCCGTGGTCGTCTTTCTGGCGGTCTTCCTGCTGGTGCTGGGGGCAGGCATCCTGTGGGAGGCGGTCATCGGGTTGTACGTGGGGGTCATCGCGCTGACGCTCGCCATGGGCGCGCAAACCGTCTGGCTGCGCCTGCGCGCCGCGCCGATTCTGGGGCAGGTCGCCGTGCGAGACGCGGTCTCACGCTGACCACAACGACGCAGGGAACACTAAAGATATGTTGGTGACAGCCCAATCAAACGGGCAAAAGCCTGTTTATTCGCACACAGAGTCACGGAGAACACGGAGTCTATGATTTCAGAGGAACCCCCTTCCTGACTTCCCCCCACAGGATGCAGGGATTGTTCTCCCCCATCGGGGGGGATATGTCCGCAAGACAGAGGGGGAAAACGGGAAGCATCTACATCTTTCGCGTGTATTCTTTCCCAACGGGAGCGCTAAAAAGTTATTGGGGTTCACGCGAGATGGGTGGGCGACGGCATTGCCGTCACCTACCCCGGCCAACAACCTTTTAGTGCTCCCACGACGCACGCCACAGGCGCTTTCGGGAAAACGCATTGATGACATTCCGCGCCGCTTCGGGTGACGAATGTCACTCAAAAAAAACGCCGTCATGTATACTCTCTATGAGTACGGGGTCCTGCTACTTGGCTACCATCCAAACCAGATGACAACTACATACGCCACATCAGGAGGAAATTACCATGCGAAAG
>DAOTWV010000030.1:0-1706 GCA_034435695.1 Anaerolineales bacterium
GTCCGTTGTCCGTCGTCCACGGTCGAGTCCGGTGCGGGCTGGAAGCCCTTCCTGAGGGTGTGGAAGCCGGCTGAAGGCCGGCTGTACCGCCGTTGTCCGTCGTCCACGGTCGAGTCCGGTGCGGGCTGGAAGCCCTTCCTCAGGGCGTGGAAGCCGGCTGAAGGCCGGCTGTACCGCCGTCGTCCGTTGTCCGTCGTCCACCATCCACCGTCCCCCGTCCACCGTCCACCGTCCACCGTCCCCCGTCGTCCACCATCCACCGTCCATCGTCCATCGTCCCCCGTCCATTCCCCATGTCCCTCACCCTTACCGACATCCACAAAACCTTCGATAACACCCCCGCGCTGCGCGGCGTGACCTTCGACCTGCCGCAGGGGGCGATTGGCGCGCTGCTCGGCCCCAGCGGGGGCGGCAAATCCACCCTGCTGGAAATCATCGCCGGGCTGCAGGCCCCCGATAGCGGCGAGGTGCGCTGGCAGGGACGCTCTTTGCTGGGCGTGCCGCCCCACCGCCGCGGCGTGGGGATGGTCTTTCAGGATTACGCCCTCTTCCCGCACCTGAACGTCTTCGACAACGTGGCCTTTGGGCTGCGCATGGCGCGCCGGCCGGTGGAAGAAGTCCGCCGGCGGGTGCATGAGGCGCTGGAACTGGTGGGGCTGCGCGGCTTCGAGCGCCGCAGTGTGACCACCCTCTCCGGCGGCGAGCAACAGCGTGTGGCGCTGGCGCGTGCCCTTGCGCCGCGTCCCTCCCTGCTGCTGCTGGATGAACCCCTGGGGGCGCTGGACCGTGCCTTGCGCGACCGTCTGCTGGTAGACCTGAGGCGCATCCTGCGCGGCCTGCACCAGACGGCGCTGTACGTGACCCACGACCAGGAGGAAGCCTTCACCCTGGCGGACCGCGTCATCCTGTTGCGCGAGGGGCAGGTGGCGCAGCAAGGCACGCCCAGGGAACTGTACCACGCGCCGGCAAGCGCTTTCGTGGCGCGCTTTTTGGGGATGGAGAACATCTTCGAGGGGCAGGTGCACACCCGGGAGGGGAGGCTGGTGGTGCAGACTCCCTTTGGGGTGTGGCCGTACCCCCAAGATGCCGCGCCCGCCTCAGGGCGAGTCCGTTTTCTGCTGCGCCCCGATGGGTTCACGTTGTCCCCAGGGGCCTCCGTCTCCCTGCAGGGAATCGTGCGAGAGGTCTCTTTCCGGGGGGCGCGGCAACGGGCGCTGGTGGAGGTGGCCGGGCAGCGTATCCAGGCCGATTTTGGGACGCGGCAAGCCCTTCCCGTCGCAGGGACGCCCATCACCCTGGGGTTCGAGCCGGAGACGGCTTTTCAGGTGCTGGAGGGCTGAGCGGTGCAGGTATGGGTCTCGAAGCGGGATGTGCAGGGACGGGAGGTGTGGGGCTATCCGGCCTGTGTGTTGACGCGCACGCCGCGGTATGTGCGCCTGGAGGCGTTTTTCGACCGGGATGACATGTCCCTGCACGGGATGCCCCTGTGCCGCGGCGACCGTTTCATCGAGACGTTTTACAGCCACCGCTGGTACAACATCTTCGAGATTCACGCCCGCGAAGACGGCAGGTTGCGCGGCTGGTATTGCAACGTGGGTTTTCCGGCGGTGCTGGGGGAGAAGGTCATTTCGTACCGCGATTTGGCGCTGGATTTGCTGGTTTTCCCCGATGGGCGCCAGGTGGTGCTGGATGAGGACGAGTTCACC
>DAOTWV010000031.1:0-4766 GCA_034435695.1 Anaerolineales bacterium
CAAGTGCTCTCTCCACTGAGCTACGAGGGCAAACTGCTCGTCCCTTTCGGGCGCCCGCCTATTCTACACGATATGCCTTTTCAGGTCAAGAAATTTGCGGCAAAAATTCGTTTTTTTTTCGGCGCTGGCAACCGAATACTTTGCAGGGGGGCATGCAAAATATGTAGAAACGCCCCCTCTTTCGTGTCATCACGAGGGTACCAAGCGCCCGAAGCAAACTCCCGACCAGGGAGTGCGGAGCGGCAGCCAGCATCCGCTACCATGGAGGAGATGGCTTCGCGCTCTGAGGGGTGCTCGCCACGACACACACAGGGCTTTGCGGCTTTTCCCGCTTTCTACAACATCTGAGTGCATCCCTTTGCATCCTGAGGAGGGGGGTGTTATCCGCAGATACCGCAGATTTTGCCTCTGCGTAACCCGGGCAATCTGCGGGTTGAATCACACGACGTGTCAAACTGCCCGGTGACTGGTTTCCGATGCATCCGCCGATACTCAGGCCGTCACGCTGGTTTCGGACATGGCATACCGGGCATTAACCGCCTTGATAGGCAACTGCACGAAAAAGGTGCTGCCAGGGAAATTCTCCTCATCGTGGCCGGGGCTTTCCACCCAAATGCGGCCTCCGTGTGCTTCGACAATGCCGCGGGCAATCGCCAGCCCCAGGCCAGGGCCGCCTCCCTTGAACTTCGTGCGCCCAGAAGAATGCACCGACACCTTGCCGGTCTGGTAAAACTTCTCGAAGACCAGTTCATGGTGCGCCGGGTCAATGCCAATGCCGGTATCCTGTACCTGGACTTCCACCGAAGGCACATTGCCATTACCCAACACCTTGCGCCCGCTGACCGTAATGCGCCCGCCATCCGGGGTGTACTTGATGGCGTTGATTACCAAATGATAGAAGACTTTGTACAGCAGTTCCGAATCTGCCTGAATCCAGGGAAGTTCCTGCAACCCCGTGATAGTCAGGGTAATGTTGCGCTCCAGCAGGGCCTCTTTGAGTTCCCCGGCCACACGCCGGAGCACCATGTGCAGCCAGGTGGGTTCGATGTGCATGCTGAGGGTCTGGTTATCGATTTTGCTCACATCCAGCATGCTGTTGATGATTTCGTGCAGACGGTTGACGCCATCCATCACGCTTTGCAGAAGCACCTGACTATCGGTATCGTTGACAATGCCGGGGCGGGTGGCCAGCACCTGGGTGTAGCCTTTGATGACAGTGAGCGGCGTACGCAATTCGTGTGCGGCGACTTCGATGAAATCGGCTTTCGCCTGGTCGAGACGCGCCAGGTTGTGATAGGCCTTTTCCAGTTCGGCATTGAAGCGCGTGATTTCATCGTACAAACTGGCGTTTTCCAGGGCAATGGCCGCCTGACCAGCGAAAGTGAGCACCAGGGCAGCGTCTTCTTCCGTGAAGGCAGCGGCCTCTTTACGGGTGAGGGAAATCATGCCGATGACACGGTTCTTGGTAATCAGTGGCACGCCCATCCACGAGCGATTGAGCGGCAACCAATCCAGTTGCTGCCAGCCACTGGTCTGGGTAACGTCATCCACCCAGATGGGTTTGTTGGCCTGTACCATTTGTTGAAAGACATCCCCCTCCCGAATGGCTATGCGCAGGTTGATGGCGCGCTGGTCATCAGGGAAACCGCGTTGGGCGATGATTTCCAGTTCATCCTCTCGCTGCAACATGACGGAACCGCGTTCATAAGGCACGACGGCTGCCAGTTGCTCCAAAATTTGCTGCGGAACCTGCCGCATGTCCAGGCTGCCGGCCAATTCGCTGCCAATTTTCTGCAGCGATTCTGCCAGTTGCCGTCGGCTCTGTTCGGCTTCGTACAGACGAGCATTGCGGATGGCCACGGCAACCTGGTCTGCCAGTCCCTGTAACAGGGTGACTTCCACAGGCGAAAAGGCGTGCGGCCGGTCGTGCTGAATTTCCAATACCCCTTTGACTCCATCCCCTACCTGTAAGGGGGCGAGTAGCGCTGAGCGCCCCGGACGCACCTGTGGGAGGTGAGGAAAATCGGGAGGCAGATTGTTGATGGGGAGACATGCCCCTTGCAAACAGGCACGCCCCCAGGGGGAATCCGGTTCGAGGGGTAGACGCGCCCCCTTCGGGGGGAGTTGCATCCCTGGAGGGCATCCGGCAGCCTCCAGGGTAAGCGCGTCGCCCTCAGGGGTTCGCAACCACACACCGACGAAGTAGCATCCAAAACGTCCCTGAATAGCCTCCACGATATGGGGCAGCAGTGCCTCCAGCCGCAGGACGGTGCTGATTTGGCGGGCAATTTCACTGCTCAGTTGCAGGTGTTCCAGGGTGACATCCGACGCGGACACGGGGGGGCTTGCGTTCCCACGTCGCCGCCCCAAAAAATAGCCCCCCAGTGCAAAAACCAAAATCAGAAGCAGCCAGAGCAAAGTGTTCAAGGTGGTTTTCCCGTCAAATCCCAAGAGCAAACGTACGCGCCCAGACAGTTGCGCATCTCGAATGCTTTTTCCAGCACATGGGGCTGCTGCCCCTTGCCTCACAGAGGAGGTGTGGACGTGTTAATTCTACTGTCAGCCATCTCAATTGTACATGGCAAAGGCGGGTTAAAACGATGGCAGGAGGGGTATAATCCCCTCGTCTTTAGATAAACGTCTATTTTCAGGATATGGCTCTCACGTCTCATTTCACGGAGGTGGCGATTATGCGCCCGGAAGAAAAATCTTTTCATGCACAAGACGTGCTCAGCATTGCCTGGGGGCACCTGACACACGATACCTATTCGGCGTTCGTATCGCCGCTGCTGCCGCTGCTCATCGAAAAATTGTCGCTTTCGCTCACGCAGGTGGGTACGCTGACGGCCATTTCGCAACTCCCGGCGGTACTCAACCCTTTCATCGGCTATCTGGCCGACCGGCTGAACGTGCGGCTGTTCGTGGTGCTGGCTCCTGCCCTGACGGCCACCTTCACCAGCCTGCTGGGGGTCATGCCCACGTATAGCGCGGCGATTGTGCTGCTGCTGGCGATGGGGGTGAGCGTAGCCGCCTTCCATGCTCCCGCGCCGGCGGTAGTGGCGCGCGTCGCCGGGGAGCAAACCGGCAAGGGGATGAGTTGGTTCATGGCGGCGGGCGAGATGGGACGCACGCTGGGGCCGCTGCTGGCCGTGTGGGCGGTGGCACAGTGGGGGTTGGAAGGGATGTGGCCGGTGATGCTGCTGGGCTGGGGCTCCAGTGCGCTGCTCTTCTGGCGGCTGCATAGCGTGGATGTGCGCCTGCCGCGTCAGCACGGGATGTTTGCCATTTTGCCGCACCTGGGGCGCGTCTTTTTGCCCTTGATTTGGGTTATACTCTTTCGCAATATGCTGAGCGTGGAAATCACGATGTACATGCCCACGTTTTTGCAGCAACGCGGCGCGGCGCTGTGGCTGGCAGGCGGCGCGCTCTCCATTCTGGAGGCCGCCGGGGTGGCTGGTGCGCTGTTCAGCGGGCCGTTGAGCGACCGCTGGGGACGCAAGCCGGTGCTGACGGCGGCCATCGGCAGCGCGGGCGTTTTCATGTTCTTTTTCCTGCGGGTCAATGGCTGGCTGATGTTCCCGTTGCTGCTGTGCCTGGGCTTCAGTATGCTTTCCACGCAGCCGGTCTTTCTGGCCGTGGTGCAAGACCATTTTCCCAACCACCGCTCGGTCGCCAACGGGCTGTACATGTCGCTGGCTTTTCTGTTGCGCAGTATCGCGCTCTTCCTGGTTGGCTATCTGGGCGACCACCTGGGGCTGGAACGCACGTATTTGCTGGGGGCAGGGCTGGGGTTGCTGGCGCTGCCGGCCATCTGGCTGCTGCCCAACGAACAAACCGTCACAAGGGAATGAAAGGGTGTGTAATGGATACCTGGATTGTAATTGGCACGATTGCGCTGGCAATCTTCACCCAAAGTTTTTCCGGCTTCGGGTTTGCGCTGGTTTCCATGCCGCTGATTACGCCCATCCTGGGGCTGAAGGTCAGCGCGCCGCTGGTGGCGCTGCTGGGCTGGACGGCGGAGATTGCGCTGATTATTTACTTTCGCGAATCGCTCTCGTTCCGCGAGATGGGACGCCTGATTGGGGCTTCGCTGGTCGGCGCGGCGGTGGGGGTGACGGCGCTGCGCACCGTGCCGGAAAACATTCTGCTGCCGGTGCTGGGGGCGGTGCTGGTGGGGTATGTGCTGTACAATTGGCTGCGTTTCAGCCTGCCGGAGATGCACTCTCCCTGGTGGGCGTATGTCCTGGGGGCGCTCTCCGGGGCGCTGGGGGGCGCGTACAACACTTCCGGGCCGCCAGTCATCATCTACGGGCACGCCCGCAAGTGGTCGCCGGAAGAATTCAAGGGCAATTTGCAGGGTTTTTTCTTCATCAACAACGTTTTCGTGCTGGTAGGACATTACTTCAACGGCACGCTGACGGCAACGGTGTGGCGCACCTACCTGATGGTGCTCCCCGCCCTGGCCATCGGAATCTGGGGCGGTCTGACCCTGGGGCGCAAGGTGGATTCCAACCGCTTTCGGCAGGTGGTGCTGGCGCTGCTGCTGGTGCTGGGGCTGAGGCTGATGGTGTGATGGTGGACGGTGGATGATAGACCGTGGACAGTAGACCGTGGAGAGCCCGACAAAGCGATTGCGCGACCAGGCAACTACGCGACCAACCGACCAGGCGACTACCAGACCACCAGCCACGGAAAAACACGGAATCTCACGGACTGCCCGACTAAAAGACCAACAGACTACCCGACTATCAGACTAAAAGACTACG
>DAOTWV010000032.1:0-19958 GCA_034435695.1 Anaerolineales bacterium
CGGGCACATGGTCATGCTGGAACAGCCCCAGGCCGTAGCAGAAACCCTGCGCACTTTCCTCACCACGATAACAACGTAACAGGTTGCTTTCTCGCGGGTACTCCTTTGTAGCAATTCCAAATATGGGCCAATTCATTCGCAAATAGCGCAGATTACGCAGAGGAAAGAAGAAAAAATCCGTTCAATCTTCGTAATCTGCGGATACTACGCGGCAAATTTGGAATTGCTGATTGGCGGGCAGCACTAAAGATACGTTGGTCAGTAGAGCGCTGATAACGCTGGTGCCGCTGATGTACGCTGGTTGTGTTGGTTTTCGCCGCTTCGTTTTATCTGCGCACCACCTCGACACGCAAGGCAGCGAGGATGGAGAGCAAAAACAGGCTACCAAACAACCCAAAAAGCAGCACATACCCGGATGCCGGGTGCTCAGGGTAATTTTGTGTAAAGTAATCGGCAATAGGCCCGCCGATATAGGCACCAACTGCCCCCGCCCCAGCCCCGGCAAGGTTGGCAATGCCCAGGTAGCGTCCCTCTTCTCCGGGTTGCACGATGCGGGTTCCCTGTGCCCAGTTAGCAGCATAAAAAATACCCGTGGCTGCTCCTACCAACACGGCTCCCAGGTATATCACCCACAATACTGTGCTGGAAAGCAATACCACACTCCCCGATGCTGCCAGCAACCCACTGAAAATCATCAAACGATGGCTGCTCCAGCGGTCTGCCATGCGCCCCGCGGGGAGTACCGTGAGCAGTACACAAACCCCAACCACCAGCAGCATACGGCTGGCGGGCAGGGCTGCCTTTTCGGATGGAAACCCCAGCCGGCCCTGGAAAAAATACAATGCAAACCCCGCCATGTTGGTTGCCCCGGTCAAGAAAGCCAGCCGATTGACGACCCACCAGGAGAAAGCGTTGTTCTCACTGTGCTCTGCTCCCAGGGCAGCGCGTATGCTCAACCGAACCCCCACCGTGATAGCCGCGCCCATCGCCAGGATGCCCGCAAGGCCAAAGCCCCAGAGCGCGTGTGTAAACTCGATTTTGGGAACAATTCGGATTGCTGTTTTGATGAGCGCACCACTGCCGAGAATGCTGATGGTAAACGCTGTCGTCATGGCTGCCAATCGAAACAAGCGTTCCCAGGGAAAAGGCATGGATTCTGAGGGCCTTTGTTCTGGTGTGAGCAGGGTTACGCCCATGCTGGCAACCAGAATAAGGCTCAGTGTCAGCAAAGCAGCGTGCAAGTGGCCATTCCCTACCATCGGGCCGATGGTAAAAGCCACCAACACAAGCGGCAGCGGCACCTCCAAAAGGGCCTTGACCCCAGAGGCCATGCCGCGCTCTTCTTGAGGTACCAGGTCTGGTATCAGGGCCTGCTGGGGACCGTGGGCAATGTTGGACGAGACCATCAAAGCAATGAAGGTCGCCATCAGCCAGGCGTAGCCGTGCATCCCATCCATGGTCGCAATACGGCCAATGAACGCAATGCACCCCAGGTCCAGCAGGGTGCCTAGCAGGATGAACGGACGTCTCCGTCCCCAGCGGCCGCGGTATCGGTCGGAAAGCATCCCCGCGGTGGGCTGCACCAGCACAGCAGTCATCAGCCCCCACAATCGCAGATTGCCATACAAGGCCCCCTGGGCACCTTCCCCTGCAAAACGTTGCACCAACAGGGGGAGGACAAGCGGCGTCATCGTCTGGGAAAGTGTGGTCAGGCCGACAAAATAAGCATTCAGAACGAGGTAATTGGCAATGCGTCGCATAAAAAAACGAAACGCCCCCGACCACCGCGGGGGCGTCCACACGGTTGTATCTGTATTCAGGAACTTTTGACCGGCATATAGCGGGCCAGTTTTGCCGCCAGGTTGGACAGAGGCATGCTTTGCAGGTACACCTTGCCTGGTCCGCGTAATGTCGCCAGAAACAGCCCCTCACCAGAAAAGAAAATGTTCTTCAATCCTTTCACGGTGGCGATATCGTAGGTCACTGTGGGTTGAAAGGCGGCGATATGGCCGGGGTCTACTTTCATGACTTCGCCAGGCCCCAGGTCATACTCGCGTACTTCCCCCGGAATTTCCAGAAACGCTGTGCCAGGGCCTGTGATGCGCTGCAAAATGAATCCTTCCCCGCCAAACAGGCCAGCCCCAAGTTTTTTGCGAAACTCCATGGTCATTGTGACGCTGTTTTCGGCGCACATGAAGGCGTCTTTCTGGCAAATGATACTCTCTCCAGCAGACAGGGTGAGTACCTGAATGTTGCCAGGGGCTTCGGGAGCGAAAGTGACAACCGCTTCCCCGCTAAGGCAGGTGTATGTAGTCATAAATAGCGATTCTCCAGCCAGGGCGCGTCCAAGCCCAGCCATCAACCCTCCGCGGGTATTCGTGTCCATACGAACATTCCCGCGCATCCATGCCATGCCACCCGATTCAGTGTACACTGCTTCTCCCTGGGAAAGGTACACATCTACGGTGGGCATGGTCGTGCCGTGAATTTCATAACGCATGGTTTACCTCCTGCACATTTTGCTTGTATCCATTACAACTTGACCTGCGCACCATAATCCCGCGCCTCCAGACTGACGAAATACGACGTGCAGGCAGCATCCACCAGGTCTGGAGAGAAAGTAACGCTTTCCATGTTGTAACGAGCAATGCTAATCATTTGATTCAGGATATCGCGCGGGTGAGTCATGCGTAATGGACGGTTGAAAGGACGATACCACTTGGCAAGCATGTAATCCAATCCATCATGGTCAAGGACAACGCCTTTGGCCTTGCAGACCAGTTCCCAGATTTGCCGCCACTGGCGTTCATCAGGGTCACGGATTTCAATTTTGAACTTGATACGGCGCAGGAAAGCCTCGTCGGCCAGTTGATTGGGGTCGAGATTGGTCGAAAAAATAAGCAGGACATCGAAGGGAACCTGCAATTTGTTTCCGGTAATGGTGGAAAGGTAATCGTATTTCTTTTCCAGGGGCACAATCCAGCGATTGAGCAGGTCAATGGCACGCACCTGCTGTCGCCCGAAGTCGTCAATCATGAAGATGCCATTGTTTGCCTTCATCTGCAGCGGGGCTTCGTAAAATTTCCCATACTGATTGTATGAGAGGTCCAGCATCTCAAGGGTCAATTCACCGCCGACAACGATGGTTGGCCTGCGGATGCGCACCCAACGGCTGTCGTAGGTCGGTTCGGATGTCTCATCGAATGCATCGCTGAAATTGAAGCCGCTCTCCGTGCTCTCTTGCACCGGCGCTTCCGCTACCTGGTGCACGATGGGGTCGAACACCTTGATAATTTGCCCATCAGCCTCGATAGCATAAGGGATGAAAATATCGTCTCCCATCAGGCGGGTAATACGCTCGGCAATGCTGGTTTTCCCGTTGCCAGGTGCGCCAAAGAGGAAGATGGAATCCGCTGAGTTGACTGCCGGGCCAATTTCATTGAATACGGAATCGGTGATAATCAAATCTTGAAAGGCCTGGCGAATGTTGCGCCGGGTGACAACCATGTGCTTGATGGTTTGGGCTTCTACGGCTTTGAGATAATCCTGAAAGGGGACAGGGGCTGGCCCATTGTACTCCGTCTTTTTGAGGGCATCCTCCACCGCCTGAGGGCCGCGCGGCGGTTTCAAGATGTACTCGTAACTCAATTCGCCGATTCCCTTTTGGCCGACCACATCCAGCAGGTCTTTTTCGCGCATCTGATGTAATACCGGCCCAATGACCTGGTACGAGAGTCCCAAATCGCTGGCAATTTCTCCCCCCGTGGGACGCCCCCGATTGTATACCGCTCGCAAAATCAGGTCGTACATCAGGGTCATGCTAAGGCCGGTGTCGGAAACCTTTTGGGGGCGCGGAGGAATGTATGTCTTGCCGATATGGGTGCTACCGCTATCCTTGGGGGGCGGGTCTCCCAGCAGGCGAACCCCTTGCAAATTGATGCCTTTTTTGCGTGCCTGCGCGTATAGCCGGTCGAATTGCTTTTTGTGTAACGCCAGGTGCATGTAGGCTTCCCGGTCCTGCTTTTCCTGCGCCTGCTTGATGCCTTCCAGTACAGCCCGCAAGACGGTGTACTTCACGCCATCGCGGTACAGGTGATGCAGGTATTCTCCAGGACGCACAAAGCAATCTGGGGTGTGGTCTTTGCGCGCCAGCATTTCCTCATAGGATTTGTCATCAATCAAGAAGCGCATAAAATGCCCTCTCCCACTACAAATGGCCTGTATTCCCAAAACCGGGATTCCAAAGAAAACAGGTAGCGACTTTGCATTATCGCTACCTGTTTATACCACAGGTTGTGGCTTTCCTACATCATGAGAATTGGCATGTGCATGGTCAAGCGGCTCCAATCTGTTCCGGTCAGGATTGAGCAGGCAAAAAGCAGGAACAAAAAGAGCAGAATGAAGCCACAACCAATGCCACTGCAAGAACAGCCGCGACCAAAGCCGAAATTATCCTGTAAAAAATCGAAAACCCAGGTGAGCAGCGCCAGACGGAAGATGCCTCCCAGGCAGCCAGGACGATTGTCGTACATGAAACACCTCCAAAATTGGTCAGCCAGAATGCGCAATGCGCTGGCTCTGGAAAAGGGGAGTTATCGGCTCCATGTACGCAAGCCCGTTGCCGGCGGTCGCGGTCATGTTACCCGTTCTCTTCGTGCTCCTCCTGATGCTCATCCCCTGCATCATGCCTGTCATGGTGCTTATCGTGTTTGGCATGATGCGCCGCGCCGTCGTAGTTTTCATCAGTTGGTGCGTTTACGTGCTGCTCCGACGAGTGCGCAGGCTGGGGCTGGGCTTCGACGTGCAAAACGGGGACAGGGGCAGCCTGAACGATGGATTCTGCCCGTACCGCCGGAGTATCGAAGCGGCGACTGGCAGGCCCCTGAGGGGTAGGGGTGTAGGTAGGGAGGGGCGTGGGGGTTACTTTGGGGGTCTGCGTGGGGTCCAGGGGAACCAGACGGATGATGTGCATAGCCAGCAGGGAACCGTCTTCCTCGGCTTGCAGGGTTGCCAACACGGGGTCACCGAGTGCTGGTTGTCCGTCGTAGGTGGTGTTCTGGTTGACTTTGAACGTCACCCCGTTGACCGTCCATTCCGTGGGGGAGATGTGCTCCACGTTTCCGACGACATCTCTGCGGTTGAGGTGTAACTCGCTGGCCAAAATCCAGCCTTCAGGGGTGGTCTTCCCCTCGATTTCGATAACCATGCCAACCTTGATATCGCCGATGATGCGCACATCCGTGCCCAATTGCACCGGGATGGAGTTCACTACCCAGCGGGTATCGCTTTGTTCTTCCACCGTGCCCCAGAAGGTGACGTAATGTCCTCCACTGCGCTTGTGGATGAGCGCCTGTACTTCATCCAGCCGGCGTTGGTTGTACACTGCCTCCAGGGCTGGTCGGCGGGCCGGGGAGGTCATTTGCAAGCGGGCGTTTTCCAGCATGCGCTTGACCGGGTACAGGGATTCTCCCGGTAATGCTTGCGCGGCTGCAGAGTACACGCTGTATCCACTGAAGAAAAAGAGCGCCAGCACCAGAGCCAAGGCCCACGAGAGACGCAGAAACCCGCGAAACCACGGCGCTTTTTGTGATTTTCTCAGGCGCGCCGCGTGACCTAGCAGCCGGGTGCGCGAGCGGTGGAAACTCTCCGCTGACGGTGCATCCACGCACAAGGCCTGTGCCAAAACTGCGCCATCCAGGGGGGCGCGTAGCGTTTCGGCTTCCTCCGGGTACAGGGATACGGTGCGCTCCAGGGGAACGCCTGTCTGGAAGGCTGCCAGACATACATCCAGGGCATCCAGGGTGCGGAGAGAAGGGGTTTCTGTTCGTTGTTTCATACACCACTGTCCGTTTGCGTGGCTATGGCCTGTTGATAGTGCTTTTTGAGGGAGGCCAATGCACGGAATTGCAGCGCCTTGATGGCGTTGACTTTTTTACCCATAATTTCAGCCGTTTCCTTGAGCGAGAGTTCACTGCCAAAGCGCAGCGCGAGGACATGCTGTTGTTCTGGTGTGAGGTACTGCATGGCCTGCCGGATAATTGCCATCTGGTCACGGCGCTCTGCCTGAAAGTGGGGTTCATGCTCATCCGATGCAGGCAGAAAGTCTTCCGGTTGGTCTTCCAGTGCCACCATTTTGCGGCGGTATTTCTTGCGATAATGCTGGTTGACGAGGTTTGCCGCAGTGCCCATCAGCCAGCCGCTCAAACTGGTGTTGGGCATGCGGCCTTTGGCTACGGCATCCATCAGCCGCATGAGTGTCTCCGAGGCCACATCCTCGGCCATCATGGCATCACCCAGACGGTAGCGTGCGTAGCGGTAGAGCACGGGGTAGTATTTTTCGTGAATGGCAGTGATGGTCTCCGGGTCCAGTTTGCGGAGGCCATCCGCGTGCATTTGTAGACTGGCAGTTGGCATAATTTCCTGAAAAATGGCTTGTAGAAGCGAGTAAAGACGCAGGAAAGTATACCATCTGCTGCAGGGATATGCGGTCAATTTGTCAGAAAGGACACCCGTGGGGGAGGCGGGCTGTCCGTCTCCCCCGTGTAAAAATATCAATCGCCGCCGCCTTCCCCGCCCTGGTTATTGCTGTGGCACTCCAGACAGGTGTACTGTCGTACTGTGCTTGGATGGCAGGTGCGGCAGGTGGTGCCGCCGTGGTTGATACCGGTGCCGTGTTCGTGGACGCGTGGCTCTGGATGCGATAAATTGAACTTTGCCGGACGCCAGGCAGAGGTGCTGTGGCAGGCGGCGCAGTCCGTGCCGAAGGCGCCGGCGTGCCAGGCCGGGTCACCGTGGCAGGATACACACTGCGAGGGTGTGCCCTTGTACCCGCTGGTGTGGCATTGCTTGCAGTCCACGCGGGCGTGCGCGCCATCCAGCGGGAAGCCGGATTTGCTGTGGTCGAAGGTGGCCTGGTCCCACGCCACCGGGGTATGGCAGGCGCCGCATTCGGTGCCAAATTCGCCGTTGTGGGCGTCATCCTGCAGGTGACAGGCCTCACAGGCCGTATTCAACCCCTTGAAGGTGCCGTCCCGGTGACATTCCTTGCATTCCACGTTGGCGTGTTTGCCTTCCAGGGGGAAATTCGTCAGATTGTGGTCGAAGGTGGCCTGGTCCCACGCCACGGGGGTGTGACAGGTGCCGCACTGGGTGCCGAATTGTCCATCGTGGGCGTCATCCTGCAGGTGACAGGCCTCACAGGCCGTATCCAGCCCCTTGAATTGTTTATCGCGGTGGCATTCCTGACACTCCACATCGGTGTGTTTGCCTTCCAGCGGGAAATTCGTCAGGCTGTGGTCGAAGGTGGCCTGGTCCCACGCCACGGGGGTGTGGCAAACCCCGCATTGGGTACCGAATTGTCCATCGTGGGCGTCGTCCTGCAGGTGACAGGCCTCACAGGCCGTATCCAGCCCCTTGAAATCGGCCATCTGCCGGGGATGTTCGTGACAGGAAGCGCACGTGGTCTGGGCATGTTTGCCTTCCAGCGGGAAAGCCAGAGCGTTGTGGTCGAAATTCTTGCCGTAGGTTTCCACGCCGTCATGACAGGCGATGCAGTCCTGCCCGAAATCGGCGGTGTGCCCCTGGACGAAGGCCGCGTCCAGGTCACTGTGGCAGGTTTCACAGGATGCCGCGTCGAAGGTGGTGATGTCTTCGCCGTGGCAGTCGGCGCAGGTAAAGTTGCGTCCATCCGGCATTTGGGCGTGCGCTTTGAGCGAAAAACCGACCACCTCGTGCGGGAAGGAGAGCGGGTCCATCGCGGTGATGGCCGCGTCCGGGCCGCGGTGTTCGGTGTGACAGGCGCGGCAGGTGAGTTGGTTGTTGCTGCTGGCGTACAACGCCCCGTGCAGGGTATTGGCATCCGTTAGTTGCTGCCCGATATTTGTGTGACAGTTTGTGCAGCGCACGTCCATCGTATCGCGGCTGAGCGGAGACGGGTGGCAGGCGGCGCATTTCCCGGACAGGTCGGCATGGCTTTGCACGCCGCCCAGGGTGACGCCAGCCTTCGACTGGGTGCTGAGGTCTCCGGGGCTGAACAATACCCCGCCGCGCAGCACACCAAACGCGACAATGACGATAAGGGTAACCGCCATACCGGCTATGCCGGCAGGGGTCAGGCATCCCAAAGTTTTGCGTTGCATGACATTCTCCTCGATGTGTTCAAAGCGGTCAGGTAACAGGCATCAGGTGCCAGGCATCAGGTCACAGGCGTCAGCACTCGCCATTCGTCATTAACCATTACCTCAGCAGGGTAGCGTAGTAGATAGCCGCCCCAATGTGGATGATGGCCGCGGTGAAGAGCGCCATGCCAATCGGGATGTGGACGGCATGCCACAACGCCAGCATGCGGCGCGCCATGGCCAGGGACTGCACCTGACGTTTCAATGTCCTCTGGCGCTTGAGCAGGGCATCCAGTTCGCGCAGTTTGGCTTTCATTGCCGCGTTGGCTTTACGAGTTTCAGCCCACCACTGCAGACGGTAGCCCAGGTCGGTGAAGGCGCGGCCAATCACCACGGCCCAGGAATCACCTGTGCGCACAGGCGGGAGAGTCTGGGTGATGCGTTGACTGAATGCACGCATACTCTCTGGTTGTGATTCCATCCAGCGTTTGAGTTCGGCCTCTGCTGCGGCCACTTCCTGCTGAATTTGTGCAGCCTCCATTTCCGCGCCGTCAGCGGTACGCGGAATCGCCGTGTAGATGTACCGCCCGATGAAACCGCTAGCCACGATGATGGCCGTCATCAGCATCACGATTCCTGCCAGGCCGTTGAATTTCCAGGAGGTGTGCAGCAGGACCATGTATGGCCCTACCAGCCCAGTGAAGATATGAAATTCCAGCCAGGTGGACATTTTGCCCCATGCCCGGCGGCGCGAACGCTTACGGATACTGTACAGCGTTTCTGTCATCACCATCAACAGGAAGCCCAGGATGCCCAGCGAGTGGCCGAAGAACTCGCTGGCTGCCGGCACGGAGCCGCGCGTGATGACAACGAACAGATACAGCAGGGTAATACCCACAATCGTAAAGAACGATAACCACAGTTCACGGTTGCTGCGACGTCGCATTGGTTTGCCTCCATTCGCTCCAGAATTCTGCAAGGATTTCCCCGATTGGGGCTTGTGGCATGAGCAGGCGCTCACGGATGGGGGTGATATCCACTTTGTTCGTAACCAGGTGGTGCAGGGGTTGAGAGAGAGTCTGGTCGCCCATGACCAGTGCGCCAAGCAGGTGCTTTTCCCCAATCATCAAGCGCATACGGTTGACATCGAAGCCGCGCTGCGCCACGATGGCATCGGGAAGTTCGCGCCAGGTTTCGCTGTCGCCGCGGGCGATGCCCAACAAGTCGTCGTCGTGTTCGCTGCCGCGGCCTACCGAGCCGATGATGGTAGTGGTCAACCCTGCCAGGCGGGTGACATTGAAGGGCACGTCCGGGTGGTAGTATGTCTTGTGACCGGTCATGTTCAGGCCGGCGATGTGTCCTTCGCGGCGCGCCACCCACCACAGGACGTTCAAACGCTGCTTGCCGCGGTCTGGGTATACCACCTGGGTGACATCTCCTGCAGCGTACACATCCGGGTGGCTGGTTTGCAGATAGGGGTTCACCAGGATGCCGCGGTCGGTTTCCAGACCGGCGTCCACGGCCACCTTGATATTGGGCTGCACGCCAATGGCGATGCCCACGATACCGCATTTGATGGTCTCGCCTTTTTTGGTGCGCACCCCGGCTACTCGACCGCGTTTTTCCATAATCTCGGCCAATTCGGTGTGGTAGTGGATTTGTACCCCCTCTTCCTGCAGGCGGTGCTCCACGATGCGGGATTCTTGCTCGTCCAGCACGCTACCCCAATAGCGCTCCCCGCGCAAGAAGTAATGCACCTTGACGCCACGAGCCAGCAGGCCTTCCACGATTTCCAGCGCCGTGATGCCGCCGCCAACTACCACAGCACGCTTTCGCCAGCGCACCAGTTTGATAATTTGACGGGCATCGCTCAGATTGTCCAGTTTGACCACACCCTCCAGGCGAGTCCCCGGCACATCCCTGGGGGAGCGCGCGGACGCTCCCGTGGCAATCAACGCTTTGTCGTAGGTGATAGTTTTACCGGAAGCCAGACGTGCGGTATGCCCTTCAGGGTCAAGCGCTATCACGGGGTCTTTGCGCAAGGTGATGTTGAGACGGGCAAAGTCCTGACTATGAAATGGGTGCAGTTGTTTTTCGGGGATTTCACCGTTCAGGTAGTACGCCAGCCCTGGGCGAGAATAAAACCCATCTGGTTCGGCGCACAACATGAGGATTTCGCCGGCGGTGTCTCTGCTGCGGATGGCTTCGGCAGCCGCTACTCCGGCAGCCCCCGCGCCGATAATCACGTAGCGTCTCATCGTCATTCCTCCTTGCCCAACAAGGTCAACTTGGCGGGGTCGAACAGATTGGTGCGTTCAAAGCGCAGCACACCACGCGGACAACGCGCCACGCACTCCCCGCAGGTGATACAGTGGCTGTCTTTGACAGATTGCCCCAGCCAGGCGTGCCTGCGCACGTCGATGCCGATAGGGCAGGAATAGGAACAAATGCCGCATTGTACACAACGGGAAGATTCGGGCACCACATGCCCTTGCGCCAGTACCTTCTGACGGGTTACTTCGCTTTGGTTGAAAATGTGTCCAGAACTCATGTCACCTTCCTTTTGGGTTCTATCACCTTGTTGTTCCCCTGCCTGAAAAGTTATGGGGGACAGGTTGATAATACAAAATTTGCGTTGAACAGGCAAGGGGGATATAGGGTGCAAATCATGCCTGGCGGGCCTGTCGTTAACGACTCGTAGCCCGATGCATGCATCGGGCTACGGAATTCAGCATTGCGCAGGCGCTAGTCGCCGCCGTCGCCTTTCTTGCCACCGGGATGACATTGCAGGCAGCGTCCATCGATGTTGTTGATGCCTTCTTTGGTGTGCTTTTGCACCATCTTGCTGCGGTTGTGGCAGGTGTAACACGTCCACTGAGGCGGGTTGTTGGGGTGACACTTGCTGCACTTCCCGTTGGCATCGCCATGGTTGAGCGGGAAACTGTGGTTGAAGTTTGCTGGCTTCCAGGCATTGGTGCTGTGGCATTGGGAACACTGCCCGCTGAAGTGGTTCTTGGGCTTGTCTTTGTTGTGGCAACTCTGGCAGTCGGTTGCGCCAGCGGCCTGGTGGTTGAAGTGGGCCGGCCGCCATGCGGTGGTGCTGTGGCACAGGGAACACTGCCCGCTGAAGTGGTAAGACGGCTTGTCTTTCGTGTGGCATGCTTTGCAGTCGGTTGCGCCAGCGGCCTGGTGGTTGAAGTTTGCCGGTTTCCAGGCGGTGGTGCTGTGGCACAGGGAACACTGCCCGCTGAAGTGGTTCTTGGGCTTGTTCTTGCTGTGGCATGCTTTGCAGTCGGTTGCGCCAGCGGCCTCGTGGTTGAAATTGGCCGGCTTCCAGGCATTGGTGCTGTGGCACAGGGAACACTGCCCCTTGAAGTGATTGGCGGGTTTGTTTTGGCTGTGGCATGCCTTGCAGTCCGTTGCACCAGCCACCTGGTGGTCAAAGTTGACATCCTGCCAGGTGGTGGGGGAGTGGCAGGCAGCACAATCTCCGGGGAAGTGGGGCACGGGGGCAGATTGCTGGTGGCAGGCGGCGCATTCCGTCGGAGTTCCGGCATATTGCCCATTGCTATGACAGGCGGTGCAATCGAGGGTGCTGTGCGCGCCAATCAAAGGGTAGAAAGCGTGCTGTGCTCCCACACTGCCGGGGGGGAATACCACTGCCTGCGGGTCTACCGGTGTACCATTTTGTGTGCCGCCACCATTGCCGCCAGGGGAGTTGATATCCGCGATACCCGTCAGGCCGTTCCCCTGGGAAGGCGCAGCGCTCATGGCTTCCAGTGTGCTCAAAGAGGTATTTGCATCGGCCAGCAACCCCATGAGCGTCTGAGTCTCATTGTAAAGCGCCTGGTATGTGGCGCCGCTTTCCACAGGGGAGGTCACCAGTAAGGGGAATTCCTGCTGCAAAGTGCCCAGCACACGGGACATGGAGGCCTTCAGGATAACGGCGTCCTGCTCGGAGGCCTGTCCAAGCGCCTTGAGGGTGGTTTGCAGTTGACGGTAGACTTCCTCGAGAGCGGCGCCCTCATCGGCGGTTCCAACCGTCAGGGCCAGGTCGGTGACGCGGCGCTCCAGCAAATCCACCTGGTATTGTGCCTGTGCTGTGGCATCTCCTTGCAACATGACGTTGCCCTGCTCTGCCAGCCGCTGTATCGGGTACAACATCTGGCCGGCATGGAACGGGGCAGATGCCGCCAACGCCATGCCACTGGCGGCACCCATGCCTGCCAGCAGCATCACGAACAGGGTGGATAGGATGAAAAATTTTCGCATAAGAACCTCCAGATGACAAACGATGTGAGGCGTTTACGGGGTTTGCACTTCGTTGCGCAAACCGGTGGGGTGGCAGCGCGTACAATCTGGCAAATCTTGCAGACTGATGCCAGCCTGCGTGTGGCTTTGCGTAATCTGCGCCGGTTGATGCTCGTGACAGGTGTAGCAGGTGTACTCGGTATAGGTCGTTTCGTGACAGGTCAGGCAGTCGGAGGGGGCTTTCCTGCCATGGTCGAGCGGAAAGGCATGGTAGCGCAAAGCCGCGGGAGTCCAGGCCTTACTGGTGTGACAATTTTGGCAGTGCAACCCGAAAGAACCGCGGTGGATTTCCGGCTCCTGATGGCACTGCACGCATTCTGAGGGCGTGCCGCGGAAGGTCTGGTCTTTGTGGCAGGCCTGGCATTGGATGTCGGCATGGCGTCCATCCAGGACGAAGACGTTGGCATGGTCGAAGTTGCGCATGCGGTCTACGCCATCATGGCAGGAGGTGCAGTTTTGCCCAAATTGCTGCAGGTGCGGCTGCATGAAGGCCGCGTCCAGCGTGGTGTGACAGGTGGTGCAGGAAGCCGTATCGAAAGTATCCAGGTTTTGCTGGTGGCAGGCATTGCAGGTTAGCGGGCTTCCATCGGCGTTCTTGCGGTGTCGGATGAGGGAAAAGCCAGCGTTTTCGACATGGGAGAAGGGCTGGCCATCCAGCAAGGCCGGAGTCCAGCCCTGGGGGGTATGGCAGGAAGCGCAGTCGGTGTTGAACATGCCGCGGTGGGCATCTGGTTCGGCGTGACAGGCGTTGCAATCGGCGGAAAGCCCCTGGAAGGCGGTTGTGCTGCCGGGACGGGCATCTGCGGCCACATGGGCAGCGGTATCGGTATGGCAGTCGGAGCATTGCGCATCGGCATGTTTGCCTTCCAGGGGAAAGGCGGTCTGGGCATGGTCGAAAGCGGCCAGCGTATCCAGGCCGTCATGACAGGCAAGGCAGGGTTGCCCGAAATCGCGGGTGTGCTGCTCGATGAAGGCGGCATCGGCCTGTTGATGACAATCCTGGCACAACGCCGCCTGGGGAGCAAAATCGCTCTCCCGATGACAGGCGGTACACTGCATGGGACGGGCCTGGTAATCCACCTGATGGCGTACCAGGCTGAAGGTGGTCAATTCGTGGTCGTAGGCTTTTCGGGCGGCAGCCGTCATATCGTAGTCGCGTCCGCGGTGCTCGTGGTGGCAGGTGCGGCAGGTTTGCGGGTCGGGCAGGCGGCCATGGGCGCCGCTTTGGGAGGTGATTTGGGTCTGTACGTTTTCATGGCAGGAGAGACACGCTGCCGCCAGCGTACTATCCAGCGGGCGATGGCAGGTGTCGCACTGCGATTCGAAATCGGCGTGGCTGCCAAAGCCGCCCAGGGTAACGCCAGCCTTGCTCTGGGCGCTCAGAGGTCCTGGGCTGAAGATACGATTGCGCTGTAAATAAAACATTGCGCCGAGAATGGCGAAGACAACGATGCTCAAAAAAAGCGTGGCATTGAAAAGCGATGGCGATTTTCGTTTCATAACGCTGGAGAGCCTAACGAAAAAAAATTCGGAGTAGATACGGCAAATTAAGTCAGGATGAGTAAACTCTTTTTCAAAGTTCCCCTGATATGCAAAAAGTTACGAGAGTGCATGCTGAAATCCCCCGAAAGTACCAGGTAACGAAACAGGACAGCCTGCGGTCATGGCTGTCCTGTGGGCGAATCAACTGCGCAATGCTTTTTCAAGTGCTTCTCGCAGTGGGGCATCGAGGAATGGCTTCTCGATGATGGCTGCCACGCCGGCTTCCTGTGCTTTTTCGATAGCCCCTTGCAGCCCGGCAGCAGTGATGACCACTACGGGGATATGGGCAAATTGCGCTTCCTGCTTCAGCGTTTCGATGAAATGCAGGCCATCCACGTCTGGCATCATCAAGTCGCAGGTGATGGCATCCACCGGCGGCGTTTGCCGGAGAACCGCCATGGCTTCCTGCGCATTGGCAGCCATGGAAACGCGGTATCCGGCGCGCTCCAGCATCATGCCAATCAATTTACGGGTGAAGAGGTCGTCGTCCAGAACGAGAATGTGTTTACCCATTGCGTCTCCTTCCTGTTGTTTGGAAGGCAATTATAACACCCCCAGGGCGTTCCCCAAGTAGCACCCGCATGGCGCGTATCGAGAGGAACGCCGCTGACGCGCTCGCCTCGATACAGCCGCTGCGCGGCCACCCGGAGAGCGGGTTCTTGTAGCGCAACTGCTCGTCAGTTGCACAGCTTCGTGTCACTGCGAGCGAAGCGAAGCAGTCTCCCCCGCAGTGGCTCACTGGTTGTGACGCAACTGCTCGTCAGTTGCGCACTGGGACAACTGGCAAGCAGTTGTCCGACGGCGGCTCGACGTCGCTTTGCAGCATGTAGGACAGGCTTTCCAGCCTGTCCAGCGGGGGCGCTGTTGGATTGCAGCATGTAGGACAGGCGCCTGTACCCGGCAGGGTGTTCGGGCCTGTCCGGACGGACTGGAAAGTCCGTCCCACAGATGACGGGGAACGTGGGACAGGCACCTGCACCCGGTAGGGTGTTCCAGCCTGTCGTAGCGCAACCGCTCGCCGGTTGCGCACTCGGACAACTGACCAGCAGTTGTCCTACACTGGTTGCGCTTTGGATTGCGGCGGCTCGACGCCGCTTTGCAGCATGTAGGACAGGCGCCTGCATCCGATAGGGTGTTCGAGCCTATCCAGACGGACTGGAAAGTCCGTCCCACAGGTGGCAGGCAGTTGCGTTACAATGCGAAGGCCAACTGCCGCGCCGGGGGTTTGCCGTCCAGCAGGACGAAGTCGGCGGCGCGGGCGGTGTTCACCCCCAGTTTGCGCAACTGACTCAGGTCGCACAGGCGCTTCACCCGTCGGGCGCGCAGGATGGCGTCCGCACCCTTTGGCCCGATGCCGGGGACATGCAGCAGGACATGACGCGGCGCGGTATTGACCTCGACGGGCGCGTGGCGCAGGTGCGCTTCGGCCCAGGCGGTTTTGGGGTCGCGGTCGAGGGGCAGGCTGCCGTCGGCGGCGAAGGGCAGGTCTTCCAGGTCGAAGCCGTAGTCGCGCAGCAGAAACGAAGCCTGGTACAGACGATTCTGGCGCAGGAGTGGGGCAGGGGGCAGGTGTTCCAGCGGCGTGTCGGCGATGGGACGGAAGGCGGAGAAGTACGCCCGCCGCAGGCCGGCCTGCCGGTGTAACTGCTGCGTGACGGACAGCAAATCCAGGTCGCGCTCGCCGGCCGCGCCGACTACGAACTGGGTCACCGAGGAGGGCCAGCGGCCGTTCCAGGCTTCGTGCGGGTCCTGCTCGCGGCGGATTTCTTCCACCCAGCGCAGCAGGCGCGCCAGTTCGGCGGCGAAGTCCTTGTGCGGGGCCAGTCGGCGCAGGTGGCGGTCATCCGGCGCTTCCAGGTTGACCGAAACGCGGTCGGCCAGGCGCATGGCGGCTTCCACCTGGGCTTTCTCGGCGCCGGGCATCAGTTTCAGGTGCAGGTAGCCGCGGTAGTGCATCTGGCGGCGCAGGATCTCGGCCACGGCCAGCAGTTTGTCCTGCGTAAAGACGCCGCCGTTGAAGACCCCCGAACTGAGGAACAGGCCGTCCACACGGCGGGCGCGGTGCAGTTGCAGGAAGGCGCGGGCAAAGGCTTCGGGCTGGAAGGTGGCGCGGCGGAAGTCCCGCCCGGCGCGGAAGGGGCAGTAGAAGCAGTCGCGCTCGCAGGCCGAGGAAAGCAGCGTCTTCAGCAGGCGGATTTGCTTCCCGTTTGGCAGTTGCGCCGTGCCGATGGCGAGCGCGTCGCGCTGACGGGCGCTCAGGTCGGGGCAGTCCGCGCCGCCGGAGGGTTCGAGTACCATCTGGCGGGAAAGCAGGGATAATTCGCTCATGTGTTCTAATTATAGCATGGGAGGGCGAGTTTGCAAGCGGCAAGTATGCAAGTAGGCAAGTGGGCAAGTGAGCAAGTAGGCAAGTGAGCAAGTAGGCAAGTGGGCAAGTAAGCAACAAGTATGCAAGTGGGCAAGTGAGCAAGTATGCAAGTAGGCAAGTTTGCAAGTGAGCAAGTGGTCTGTCGTCCGTGGTCTGTGGTCCACTGTCTACCGTCCACGGTCCACCATCCCCTTGACAGGGCAGTGGTTTTCGCATAAAATCCCTTTATGCTTTCGATAAGTATAATTATCAAAAACATCTGAAAAAGCAGGAGAAGGCCGCGATGACCCCTGAACTGACCATCGAAGAAGCCATCGCACGCTACCTGGATATGATTGCCATGGCCCGCGCTGCGGCCACGGTGCGCACCTACACCAACGCGCTGCGCTTCTTCACACAAATTCTGACCGAGAGAAATTTGCCACCTGCAGAGACACCCGTCAGCGCGTTACACGAAGACCAGATTATCCCGCTGGTACAATCGCTGAACGCCTATGCACCGGCCACCGAACAGGCTTACTTGCAAGCCGCCAAAGGCTTCTTTCAATTCCTGGCTGCTGAACGCCTGTCGGAAATCAACCTCCCCCGCCTGAGCCTGTTACTGCGCCAGCGCGCCCGCCGCCCTGGCGTGCGTCTGCCGCAATTTCCGAAGGAAGATATTGAGAAAGTCCTGGATTATGTAAAATATCTTGCAATTCAACCGGCAGAGAACGACAAGGAACGCCTGCGCAACCTGCGTGACCGCGCCTTCCTGCTCACCCTGGCCGATACCGGGTTGCGCGTCCACGAGGCCTGCGCCCTGCGCCGCGGCGACGTGGACTGGCGCGAAGGCCGCGCCGTCATCATCGGCAAGGGCGATAAACAGGCCGTGATTCGCTTCTCCCGACGCGCCCTGGATGCCCTGCGCGCTTACCTGGAGGCACGCGCCCCCCTGGACGGCGCCCAGGGACGCCCGTTGCGCTCCCTGCCCCTGTTTGCCCGGCACGACAAAGGCGCGGGGAAGAAAATCAAGCCCATCACCACCACCACGGGACGCAACATCGTGCGCGAGCGCGTCCGGCAGGCGCTGGGCGAAGAGGCCGTCGGCACGATTACCCCCCACTCCTTCCGGCACTATTTCGTCACTACCGTGCTGCAAGGCTCCGGCGGCAACCTGAAACTGGCGCAAAAACTGGCGCGTCACGAGAACATCGCCGTTACGCAGCGTTACGCCCACCTTTCGGATGACGAACTCGACCGGGCGTACTATGAGATTTTCGATGATGGGACGACGGACGACTGATTACGGACGACTGACTACAGATGACAGACCACGGACGACTGGTCACTTGTCCCCCTGCCCACCTGCTTCCCTGTTCACCTGTTCAATCAGCCAGGGGATTTGCCGCACCACCAGGATGACGCCGATGAGGGCGCAGGCCCACAGGCGGGACGCGGCGTACCCCTGGGAGAGCATCCACCCCAGGGTAAGCGGCAGCGCCACCAGCCCCATCCAGGGTGCCCAGCGCCCCAAAAGGACGGCCACCAGCCCCAGGGCGTAGGCCGGCACGCTTCCCGGCCATCCCAGGTAGAGCACCGCGCCCAACGCGGCGGCCAATCCCTTGCCCCCTGGCCGGAAACCGCGTTGCAGCGGCCAGTTGTGCCCGGCCACCGGCGCGGCAGCCGCCAGCGCCACCCACGGCATCCCCCACCCGGCGCGCTCGGCAATGATGACCGGCAGCGCACCCTTCGACAAATCGAAGGCCACCACCAGCGCGGCCGCGCGCCAGCCCGCCAGCCGGAACGTCCCCGCGCCGCCGGGGTTATCTCCCCAATCCTCCGGGGTGCGTCCGGTTACACGGCGCACCACCCACTCTGCCGGCAGCACCCCACCCCACAGGTACGCAAGTACAATCAGGGAAACCTGCAAAAAAAGCATAGGCAATCCACCACCCGAGGAAAAAATCATGCCTCAAAGTATACACCATTACCCCACCCCTGCTGTTCTGACAGAAGCCGCAGCCGCGCTTTTCGCCCGGTGCGCACACGAAGCCATTACTGCCCGCGGGCGTTTCAGCGTCGCTCTGGCCGGAGGCAGCACACCGCGCCCGGTTTATGCCCGTCTGACGCAGCCCCCCTACCCCACTGATGTGGACTGGTCACGTGTACATTTTTTCTTTGGAGATGAGCGGTGTGTTCCCCCAACGCATGCGCGCAGTAATTACCGCATGGCCTCAGAAAGTATGTTTCAATCCCTGCCTATTTCTCCTGAAAACATCCATCGCATGCAGGGAGAACTTTCCCCTCAAGAGGCAGCCGCTTGCTACGCGGAGACATTGCGCGCCTTTTTTGGTGCATCTCAGCCGCAATTCGACCTTGTCTTGTTGGGATTGGGGACAGATGGGCACACGGCATCGCTCTTTCCCAACAGTGCTGCGTTGGAGGAAGACTCGCACTCCGTCGTTGCCAATTTTGCCCCATCTCAACAGGAATGGCGTCTTACTCTGACGTATCCGGCGATTAACGCGGCACGTTGTGTGGCTTTCCTCGTCGCAGGAGAGGCCAAACGTCCCATCTTGCATGCCGTATTACACGGGGAATCCGGACACTACCCCGCGCAGCGTATTCAGCCACATGATGGCTCTTTACTGTGGATGCTTTCTCCATAAGGCCGTCTGTGATACAATAACGAAACAAATGTTCTAAAAAGGAGTGTGTATGTTCAAGAAAATTGGAACCGTTTCGTTGTTCGTAGCCGACCAGGACCGGGCGAAGGCGTTCTACACCGATACGCTGGGCTTTGAGTTGCGGGCAGATGTGCCGCTTTACGAGGGGGCCTCCAATCGCTGGCTGGCCGTTGCCCCTGCCGGTGCGGAAACCGAACTGATTCTCTACAAGCCTGAAGACAACTGGGAGCATTATGCCCACGTCGTCGGGAAGGCGCAGCCCATCACCCTGACGGTCGAAAACCTGGATGCGCTGTACGAAGATTTGAAGGGCAAAGGGGTGCAGTTTGCGCAGCCACCCACGAAGGAATTCTGGGGGACGTATGCCATTCTGGTTGATTCGGAAGGCAATCAGTTGGTGCTGACTGAAGAGTAATGCTGTGTGGGCCAATGTGACTCCGTGTGCCATACAGCCGGGAGATGGCTTCGCTATGCTCGCCATGACAGTGCCCGGTAGGACAACCGCACGGTTTGTTCGCACACAAAGACACGGAGAGCACGGAGTTTGGGCAATGATTTCTCTGTGTGCTCCGTGACGCCGTGTGGCGTGCAGCCGTGAGATGGCTTCGCTACGCTCGCCATGACAGTGCCCGGTAAGACAACCGCGCGGTTTGTTCGCACACAAAGACACGGAGAGCACGGAGTTTGGGCAGTGATTTCTCTGCGCGTTCTGTGACTCCGTGTGGCGTACAGCCGGGAGATGGCTTCGCTATGCTCGCCATGACAGTGGCCGGTAAGACAACCGCGCGGTTTGTTCGCACACAAAGCCACGGAGTTTGGGCAATGATTTCTCTGTGTGCTCCGTGACTCCGTGTGGCGTGCAGCCGTGAGATGGCTTCGCTACACTCGCCATGACAGTGCCCGGTAAGACAACCGCGCGGTTTGTTCGCACACAAAGACACGGAGAGCACGGAG
>DAOTWV010000033.1:0-23218 GCA_034435695.1 Anaerolineales bacterium
CCCCTCCCCTCGCCCCTCCCCCTAAGGGGGAGGGGCGAGGGGAGGGGGAACGAATCGCCTACATCTGGGAGGGCGAAGAGGGTGATACCCGCTCCGTCACCTACGCCGAACTGTACCGCCGCACCAACCAAGCCGCCAACGCCCTGCGCTCCCTGGGGCTGGGCAAGGGGGACGCGGTAGGCATCTACATGCCGATGATTCCCGAAATCGTGCCCGCCCTGCTGGCGATTGCCAAAATCGGGGGCATCATCCTGCCGCTCTTCTCTGGCTACGGCGTGGATGCCGTCTCCATGCGCCTGGCGGATGCGGATGCCAAAGCCCTGTTCACCGCAGATGGCGTCTTCCGGCGCGGCAAGCCGGTGAACATGAAGAAAGTGGCCGATGAAGCCGCCCAGCGCGTCCCCACCTTGCAGCACATGATTGTGGTCAACCGTGCTGGTCTGGATATTCCCATGCAGGCCGGCCGCGACCACTGGTGGCACGACCTGGTAGACGCCCAGCCCGAAGAAGCGGCCACCGAAATCACGGACGCGGAAGACACCATCATGGTGATTTACACTTCGGGCACCACGGGCCGCCCAAAGGGCGCGGTGCACACCCACTGCGGGTTCCCCGTCAAGGGGGCGCAGGATATGGCTTTCGGCACCGACCTGCACCCCGGCGAAATCCTGTACTGGATGAGCGATATGGGCTGGATGATGGGGCCGTGGCTGGTCTTCGGAGCGCTGATTCTCGGCGGGACTTTCTTCATCTATGACGGCGCGCCCGATTACCCCGCCCCCGACCGTCTGTGGGATATGGTGGAACGCCACAAAATCACCACGCTGGGCATTTCCCCCACCCTGGTGCGGGCGCTCATTCCCAAGGGCGATGAGCACTGGCAGAAGCACGACCTGTCCTCGCTGCGCTTCTTCGCCTCCACTGGCGAGCCGTGGAACCCTGACCCGTGGATGTGGTTGTTCGCGAAGGTGGGCGGCGGCAAGCGCCCCATCATCAACTATTCCGGCGGGACGGAGATTTCCGGCGGTATCGTGATGGGCAACCCGATTTTGCCGCTCAAATCGTGCGCCTTCTCCGGCCCGTGCCCCGGCATCGCGGCGGATGTCTTCGATGAGGACGGCAAGCCGGTGCGCAATCAGGTGGGCGAACTGGTCATCAAAGCGCCCTGGATTGGCATGACGCGCGGCTTCTGGAAGGACCCGCAGCGCTACATCGAAACGTACTGGAGCCGCTGGGAAAACGTGTGGGTGCACGGCGATTTCGCCGCCGTGGACGAGGACGGCCTGTGGTACATCCTGGGGCGCTCGGACGATACCATCAAGGTGGCCGGCAAGCGCCTGGGGCCGGCAGAGGTGGAATCCATCCTGGTGCAGCACGAGGAGGTAATGGAGGCCGCCGCCATCGGCGTACCGGACGATATCAAGGGCAGTGTGCTGGTGCTGTTCGTGGTGCTTAAGCCGGGCTACGAACCATGCGAAGACCTGCGCGCCGAACTGCGCCAGATGGTCATCAACGCCATGGGCAAGGCGCTGGCGCCCAAAGCCATCCTGTTCGTGGATGACCTGCCCAAGACACGCAACGCCAAAGTGATGCGCCGTATGATTCGCGCCGCGTATCTGGGGCAGAACCCTGGCGATACCTCCGCGCTGGTCAACCCCGAAGCGGTGGAGGCCATCGCGAAGGCAAAGTAGACGGCAGAATGATGAATGCAGAATGCTGAAGGCTGAAGGCTGACGGTGGACGGTGGTTTCGATATGCGCTCGAACCACCAACACTCAACCAGCGGCTACTTGCCACTTGCTCCCTCACCCTGTCCCTCTCCCTAAAGGGCGAGGGGACACTTGCACACTTGCTCACTTACCCTATGTCAACGCCCATCCAAAACTTCTACCCCGATGAACTGGCCTGGTGCTATGGCTGCGGACGCAACAACGAGCACGGGCACCACTTTCAAACCGTGTGGGAAGGTGATGAAACCGTCACCCGCTTCACGCCGCAGCCTCACCACATCGCCATTCCCGGCTACGTGTACGGCGGCCTGCTGGCTTCGTTGATGGACTGTCACGGCACGGGCAGCGCCGCGCTGGCCGCCTACCGCGCCGCGGGGCGCGACCCCGGCGACGGCGGCCCGCCGCTGCGCTTCGTCACCGCTGACCTGCACGTCACCTACCGCAAGCCCACGCCACTCGGCCCGGAACTGGTGGCCCGCGGACGCATCAAGGAAATCAAAGGGCGCAAAGTGGTCGTCGAAGGCTGGATTGAAGTCAACGGCGAGGTCACCGTACGCGGTGAAATCGTCGCCGTGCAAATGCCGGAGGACTTTTGATAGTCTCGCCTTACCTGCAGCCCCTGCGCAAAGCGCACGTCTACCAGGGCGAAAGCAACGATTGCGGCCCGTACAGCGTCACCATCGTGGTCAATGCGTTGCGTGCCATGGGAATAAACCCCCGCGAGATGGCGCAACGAATGAATCGCCCGCGCCTGCGAGGTGGGATACTGGTGGTACGCCGCATTCCCAACTGGGCTACTTTCCCCTGGGGTGTGGCAGACGCCCTGAAGGAATGCGGTCTGCCTGCCCGCTGGCGCCCCCTGGCGGATGAGTCCACGCTGGCGCGGCGGCTGGGGAACGGAGAAATCCTGTTGCCCATCATCGGGGAATGGCGTCCCAAACCCTGGGCGCACATTGCCCCCCTGGTGGCCTGGGATGAGCAAAAAGGCTGGGGGTTCGTTGACCCCTTGATGCCCACCTCCGAAGTTTACTGGCGGCCTGCAGGACGGTTTACCCGGCAATGGCGCGCCTACTTCCGCACGCTGGTGTACATTCCGTCGCCGTTGCATTCGGAAGAACCGTTGTTTTCTACCATCAGCGAGCCAATTGCCTGAAACGCAAGGAGGACAGGATGCCCGTCTGGTGCCCAAAATGCCATGCCATGCTGGCTGATGGGACTGCAAAATGTCCACGTTGTGGCGCGAAACTGCCCAAAGCCCCCTCCGACCCTAACGCCTTTACTCCCCAGGAGTTTAAAGCCATCCTGCTGGAAGCCTACAAATTCGCCCTGCTGCCGGTCGCGCTGGCGCTGGTCGCCGGCCTGCTGTGCCTGGCGGCATTGTATTTGGGGAGGTGAGGGTGGAGACGTACAACGTACAACGTACAACGTACCAGGTACCATGTACCACGTACCACGTACCCGCTACCCGACCAAACGACCAACAGACCACGCGACTACCAGACTAAAAGACTACCAGACTAAAAGACCAGCAGACTAAAAGACTAAAAGACTACCCCCCGGAGACAGCCATGAACTTTGAACTGAACGAAGAACAACGCATGTGGCGCGAGACGGTACACGACTTCGTCGCCAAAGAAGTCAAACCCAAAGCCCGCGAAGTGGATGAAACCGCCACCTTCAACTGGGAGGCCACCCACAAGATGGGGCCGCTCGGCCTGCTGGGGATGACCGTCCCGGAGGCTTACGGCGGCAGCGCAATGGACGCCATCAGCACCGCCATCGGCATCGAGGAACTGGGCTGGGGCTGCGGCAGCACCGCCCTGGCAATTGCCGCACACAACGGCCTGGGATGCGCGCCCATCGTACTTTTTGGCACCGAAGAACAAAAACAGCGCTGGCTTCCCCCTGCGGCCAGTGGAGAAGGCAAACTGGCCGCCCTGGCGCTCACCGAACCCGGCGCCGGCTCCGACCTGCAGGGCGGCGTGCGCACCTCTGCCCGCAAGGATGGCGATTCCTGGGTCATCAACGGGGCCAAAATGTGGTGCACCAACGCCAGCATTGCCGATTTCATCGTCGTGCTGGTGCGCACCGACCCGGCCGGCGGCTCACGCTCTCTCAGCCAGATTATCGTGCCCACCGATGCGCCCGGCCTGCACATCGGCCCGGCGGAGAAGAAAATGGGGCTGAAAGGCTCCCCCACCCATGCCGTGACCTTCGAGAACGTGCGCGTGCCTTTGGAAAACCTGCTGGGAGAAGAAGGCCGCGGCCTGCAGCAGACCCTCAAGGTGCTGGATGGCGGACGCATCGGCATCGGCGCGCTCTCAGTGGGGCTGGCACAGGCCGCCTTCGAGGCTGCCCTTGCCTATGCGCAAGAACGGCAAACATTTGGTGTGCCCCTCACGCAACATCAGGCCATCCAGTGGATGCTGGCGGATGCTGCCACCGAAATCCAGGCCGCCCGCTGGATGGTGTACTACGCCGCCTGGCTCAAAGAACAGGGACGCCCCTACACCAAAGAGGCCGCCATGGCCAAGATGTTTGCCACCGAAATGGCCGAGCGCGTCTGCCGCAACGCCATTCAAATCCACGGCGGCTACGGCTACAGCCGGGAATACCCTGTCGAGCGCATTTACCGCGATGCCCGTCTGATGACCATTGGGGAGGGTACCAGCGAAATCCAACGTCTGGTAATTGCCCGCCACCTGATTTAACCCCTTTCCATCCAAAAAAGGCGGCCCGGATAACCGGCGCCGCCTTTTTTCATCCGTTCTGCCCAACACAGGCATTATTGCTTCTCGAGGTAGGCTTTGTAAATGTAATACACCACCACGCACAAGATTGCGGTTACGACCATGATAATCCAGTATCCGGCCTGGGAAAAAATCGCTGTTCCCGTCCACAGACCAGCATACAGGGTAACGGCAGCAAACACGATGATGAATGTACCAGACAGCCAGAACCGCATCAATTTGAGCATTTTGTCTTTGTCCATGGTTGCCTCCTCTCACAACACAATGGAGAAACGATGGTGCAACGCACACCATTCATGACGTATTCATTGTAGCAAAATGCAAGGGGGGATGCAAGCGCGTTTACAAAAAAACCATACGCCGCAGGCTGCATAAAACCTGCGGCGTATGGTTTAGCGGTGCCCTGCCTCGGCACGCGGGTCTGAACGTAACAATTGTACGGCATGCGCCAAAACCGGCAAGACCACTTCCAGGTTCTCCACGGCGGCTTTGGGGCTGCCGGGCAGGTTGATAATCAGGGTGCTTTTACGGATGCCGGCTACAGCCCGCGAAAGCATGGCATGCGGGGTAATGCGCAGACTGGCTGCCCGCATGGCTTCCGCTAAGCCAGGGGCCTGCCGCTCTACCACGGCAAGGGTGGCTTCAGGGGTGACATCCCGTGGGGCGAATCCGGTTCCTCCGGTGGTCAGGAGCACATCCAGGTCGTCGCGGTCTGCCCATTCGGCCAGGGTATCCCGCAGGGTGTGGTAATCATCAGGCACCAGGCCGGTACGCACGACTATGCCATCCGCGGCCTCTACGGCCTGCTGCAACGCCGGGCCAGAGAGGTCAGGGCGTTCTCCGCGTGCAGAGCGGTCGGAGACAGTCAGGATACCAAAACGCAGCATGTCTCACTCCAGGTTCTTGCCATAGGCATACAGGGGCAGGCGCTCCCAGCCGCGTTTTTCGTAGAAGCGCATGGCCTCGGTGTTATCTGGCGTGACCAACAGGTAGTAACGGATGCAGCCTTTGGCGCGCAAACGCTCTTCGAGGGTGGACATCAGGGCCTCACCGATGCCGCGCCCGCGCAGGTCGGCGCGCACCGCCAGGTGATACATCAGCCCCCGGCGGCCATCATAGCCTCCAAGCACTGCACCGACGATTTCACCCTGCCATTCGGCTACCAGGAACAGGTCGGGGTCACGCTGCAATTTCTTTTCGATTTCCTGCGGTTCATCAGAACGGCGCAGATGAATACCCTCACCGGCATTGGCCCACAAGTCGTACACAGCCTGATAGTCTTCAGGGTAGCGGAAGGTGCGCAAGCGCAGGTCAGTCATTTTCCTCATCGTGGTGTTTGCCCAGCAGGGTAGCCCAGGGACCGTGCAGGCCATCATCAGTCACGCCAAAGAAGTAGCGGTAACCACCAGGGGTACGCTGGATGAGGTCGTAGCGTTCATTTTTCCCCTGACGATAGCGGCGCAGCAGACCGTAATCTCCCTGCCATTGCACGACGGCGACTTTGAGGTCTTTGGTGGCTTTATCGTATTCTTTGATGGCATAGTGCCACAGGCGGCGCGCCGACTTAATGGTGACATTGTTGACCATGTTGCCGTTCCGCAGGTCGCGCACCGTGTAATAGCGCGTGCCCTTGCGCTGTTCCATGCTGACGATTTCCACCCCCGTGCGCGGTGCCGTGTCTTCCTGAAGGTCAGTTCCCTCAGGGGAAGCGGCCGCTTCGGGAGTCGGGGAGATGCTTTGCGGCTGACGGCCACGCAACACCAGCGAGACGATTTCATCGCGCACGGCCAGGCCGGTTTCGCTTTCAGCACGCACGTAGATGCGGTTTTCGTCAACGGCGTATGGCGCGTCCTGTCCGCGCGGCACAATGATGCGCACCACTTTCTTGCCCTGACATTCCTGCACATCCAGGGTGCAGTTGAGCGGCGGGCTGATGCGCGTGCTGATGGCCTTTTCCAGTTGGGCGATGGCCTGTTCGGGGTTCGGAATGCCCACGGGTTTCTTCTTCGGGTCCGCGCTGACACCCACATAGAGGGTGCCGCCATTGGTATTGGCAAAGGCGCACACATCCGAGATGATGGAATATAACTTTCCACCGCGCACGGTCATGCCTTCATGAAAACTCTGGACGATGGTAGCGCCTTCTTCACGGGCAGATTGTACGAAATCATCGCTTACGCCAGCGGCCGAAGCCCGATGCGGACGGGTGCGGGCGAAGTCGTTGCTGAGGAACAAATCAAGCAAGGCTTCAAAAGAGCGTTCCTTCAGGCGCACATCGGTGGCGCGCTCGCCAACGCCAAAGTTCTTCTTCTGCTGGGGGTCACCTGCCAGCCGGTGGGCATCAGAACCCTGGATACAGTGCATGCGACGCGGGTATTCTGGTTTGGCACCGTTGAAGAAGGCCATCGTGGTACGCGGCCCTTTGCGCTCCAGGTCGGTGACTTCCAGGGCATGCAAATGGGGGTCCTGGGTATAGGCAATTTTGGTCTGTCCACCAAAGGGGAAACCGCGCATGGCAACGCCATTCGTGGAATTAGCGTGTGCGGCAATCACCAGTCCGCCGGCTTCATGGATGGTGCGGTATGCGGTGAGAACATCGGAGGTGGCCCCCACAGTTGCAGAGCCGTCATCCAGTTGTTCGGGTGGGATGTTCAGGTCGAGCAAAATGTGTTCGATTTCACGCACCGGCTTTTCGGGGGAGAAAATTCCCAAAATGTGAAAGCCAAAGGTGGCGGTAAACTCGAAGCCGGGCAAGACCAGGATTTTATCCAACAGGCGGCGATATTCTGTCAGCCGGGCCTGTTCTTCTGGCAGCAAACGCTCCAGTTTTTCGAGTAATTCCAGTTGTTGGATTTCTTCCTGCATCTGGCGGTAGCCGGCCACGGTGTTGTGGTCGGTAAAGGCGATGATGTCAATGCCTTGTGCTTCCGCCTGTCGCAGGATGTCCAGGTAAGTAGCATCGGCGTCCTTGTAATCGCTGGAAGCCGGGGTGTGCAAATGCAAATCCATGCTATACCACTGCATGGAGGAACGTCGTTTTCGTTTGTTCACAATGTTACCCTGTTGGCGGGCGCGCTCAGGGTATCGCGTGTGGATTTCAGAGCAGCGCCCGAATTTGTTTGATGAGGTCGTCGGGCATGAACGGTTTGAGCAGGAAGGCATCCGCCCCGGCCTCGCTGGCTTCCCGCTTGTAGTTCATCCCAGATGCCATGAGGACGCGCGTATCCTGAAGTTCCGGGTCGGCGCGTAAAGCCCTCATCACGTCGAAGCCACTGGCATCCATGCCATGGATGTTGACATCCAGAAGCACCGCGTCCGGGTGTTCGCGTCGGATTTGCTCCAGCACATCTTGTGCGGGGTCAAACTGGACAACAGCAAAGCCCTCGATTTCCAGTAGCGTACGCAACAGGGAAATCATGGTGGCATCATCTTCGACGAGGAGGATTTTTTTCATGGCAAGTCTTCCAAAAGGCGGTGGTTTCACCGCGCGTCTCATTCTTCGGTAGCAGACGCCTCTGGCGCAGGCTCCAGGGCTGTGCGCAAGACATCGTCCACCGTTTTGGCAAATACGAATTCCATCTCCTGCCGCACTTCGTCTGGCAATTCTTCCAGGTCTGCTTCATTGCGTTTGGGCAGGATGATGGTGTTCAAGCCGCTGCGATGTGCAGCCAGCACCTTTTCCTTGATGCCGCCGACGGGGAGCACCTGGCCGCGCAGGGTGATTTCCCCTGTCATGCCCACGTGGGGGCGTACCGGGCGCCCACTGAGCAGCGAAACCAGAGCGGTGACCATGGTCACGCCCGCAGATGGGCCATCTTTCGGCTGAGCACCGGCAGGCACATGCAGGTGCAGGTCACAATGCTCAAAAAAGTCCTGCGGGATGTGCCATTGTTCGGCGTGTGCGCGCACATAAGAAAGGGCCGCTTTGGCCGATTCTTGCATCACATTGCCCAACGAGCCGGTGAGTTGGAACCCTTTGCTGCCAGGCATGCGGGTGGCCTCGATGAACAGGATATCACCACCTACCGGAGTCCACGCCAGACCGGTGGCCACACCGGGGACAGCCGTGCGCTCGGCAATCTCCTCCGTGCCGAAGTACCGTGGGCGTCCCAGGAATTCGCGCACCACATCGGGGGTAATTTCGAGTTGGGTGTGTGTGCCCTCCGCAATACGCGTGACCACTTTGCGGCACACGCTGCCAATTTCCCGTTCCAGGTTGCGTACTCCGGATTCTCGCGTGTAGGAACGAATGATGGTGCGCAGGGCCTCCTCGGAAAAGGTGATTTCTTCGGGACGCAGGCCGTTTTCCCGAATTTGCCGGGGGATGAGGTACTGTTGGGCGATGATGATTTTTTCGTGCTCGGTATAACCGGAGAGGCGAATGATTTCCATGCGGTCGCGCAGGGGGCCGGGGATGGTTCCCAACTGGTTGGCCGTGGTAATGAACATGACCTGGGAAAGGTCAAAGGCCACTTCCAGGTAATGGTCGCGAAATTCGCTATTTTGCTCCGGGTCGAGCACTTCCAGAAGCGCCGAGGCCGGGTCGCCATGAAAATCAAAGGTCAACTTGTCAATTTCATCCAACATGAAGACCGGGTTGCGGCTTTCGACGCGACGCAAGGCCTGCAAGATGCGTCCCGGCATAGCGCCGATATAGGTGCGTCGGTGACCGCGGATTTCGGCTTCATCACGCACGCCGCCCAGAGAAATGCGGATGAATTTGCGCCCCATGGCATGGGCAATGGAACGTCCCAGGGAAGTTTTGCCCACACCTGGAGGGCCAACGAAGCATAAAATCACACCTTCGCGCACCTTGCGGATGGCGTCGGTATCTGCGGCGTCTTGCTGTGCCAGTTCTTCCCGGCGCTCGACACGCAATTTACGCACCGCCAGGTATTCCAGAATGCGCTCTTTGATGTCTTCCAGGCCGTAGTGGTCCCGGTCGAGCACCTGCCGGGCGTGGGAGATATCCAGATTGTCTTCGGTGAATTTATCCCAGGGCAGGGAGACCAGCCAGTCCAGATAGGTGCGAATGACGCCGTATTCGGCTGCTGCGACAGGCAGGCGAGACATGCGCTCCAGTTCCCGACGCGCCTGCTTGTCGGCTTCGGGCGGCATATTGGCAGCCTCGATTTTCTTGCGAAACTCTTCGATTTCGACGGCCTGCTCATCACCTTCGCCCAATTCGCGCTGAATGGCCTTGAGTTGCTCGCGCAAGAAGTACTCGCGCTGCATTTTCTCGATTTCAGAACGGGCTTCGTTCTGAATTTTTTGGCCAATTTCGAGTACTTCTACTTCACGCGTCAGTACGCCCACCAGTTTGCGCAATTTGGCATCCGCGCTATCAAGTTCCAGGATGCTTTGGGCGTCCTCCAGTTCCATGCGCTGGAAATTGGCAATGGTGTATGCCACTTGCAACGGGTCTTCCAGGCTGAGGATGGAGGAGACCAACTCGCGCGGGATGGAAGGCAGTAATTCAGCGATGCGCTCGAAGAGTTCCAGGGCATTGCGGGTCAGGGCTTCCAGTTCCAGCGAGGCTTCCACCTGTTCCGGAGCGGGAATGATGTGTGCTTTGAGGAAAGGTTCCTGCTGCACAAATTCCCCCAGGCGGAAGCGCGAGGTGCCCTGTACCAGCAGGCGGATGGTGCCATCGGGTGTACGAAACAGGCGGTGGATGATGGCTACCGTCCCGACTTGATACAAATCATCGGGTTGCGGCACCTCAAGGGAAGGGTCTCTGGAGGTGACCAGGCCGATTAACCGCGGGCTGTTGGATACGACTTCGTCTATCAGGCGGATGGAGCGCGGCTGACCGATGGTCAGGGGAACCGCCGTTTGGGGGTAAACCACCAATCCCCGCAGGGGCAGGATGGGCAAGATTTCGGGGTGTTCGCCCTGCTCCTGGGGAGTTGAATCCGCTTCGGGGGAATCCGTTTCCAGGTGCACCTGAGGGGTGGCCTCGGTTTCTTGGGGGTCATCCAGAGAGAATGGCACTTCCACAATCTCCAGTGCGTGACGTTTCAGGCAGTGATATGGATTTGCCGCGGTTTCATGCGCGGCAAAGAGATAGTCAGAAAGCCATCACGGTATTCCGCTTGGGCCTCAGCAACCACAACAGCCACGGGGAGTTCCACTTCACTGAGGAATTCCCCGTAGCGAATTTCCATCTGATGGTAGGCGCAGCGCTCTTGGGGGGCAGGGCGCACGCCATGCACGGTGAGCACGTTGCGCTGCACGGTGATGGTGAAGTCGGCGGCCTGCATACCGGCGATTTCCAGGCGGATGAAGAGGGTGTCGGCAGTGTGGTACACGTCGGTGGGCGGTCGCCAGAGGTGCGCCTGGGCGCGGCGGCGTTCTTCATAGGGTTCCGTACTGAAAAGGATGGGGGCGGCCACGTACCAGGCCGGACGGTCGGCACGCGCCTGTAATTTGACCTGTACCATACGTCCCTCCGAAACAACTCAGCCCAGGGCTTGCCGGGCAGCCTGTAACACTGCTTCGTAATCGGGTTCTTCGCCCAGGGCGGGCATGTATTCCACGTACACTACCTTGCCCTCGCGATTGACCACGAAAACAGCCCGCCGCAAAACGCGGACTTCTTTCATCAGGACGCCGTATTTGACGCCAAAATCCACATCCTTGTGGTCCGAGAGTACGGTGACCTGTTCGATGCCAGCGGCACCGCACCAGCGTTTTTGTGCAAAGGGCAGGTCGGTGCTGATGACCAGGATGGCAATGTCTTCACCCAGGGCAGCCGCGGCCTCGTTGAAACGGCGCGTCTCGCGGTCACACACAGCGGTATCCAACGAGGGGACAGCCGCGATGATGCGCACCTTCCCGGCGGTATCTGCCAGGCCGTGGAAAGGCTGCCAGTTTTGGGCAGTGACGGTAAATTCCGGGGCTTGTTGCCCCACGGTGATGTCGGCACCCACCACGGTGACATCTCGGCCACCGAATTGGATGAGGCCCCGACGTTCTACGAAATTGCTCATATAGCCTCCTTTGGAAAGAACGGATGGATTCCGTGCGCCCCCGGCGGGATTCGAACCCACAACCATCGGATTAGAAGTCCGGTGCTCTGTCCATTGAGCTACGGGGGCGATTGGTTATTCGGTAGCGCCCAGATAGGGCCGCAGGCCGCGGTACACGCGCCGCCCGCTGAGGGTGCGCAAAATGGTGCTGGGGGGGCGGTGCAGACGCTCACCAATTTCACGCGGGGTCAACGGTCTGTTGCCGTTGATGAGGAACAGGCGGAAGATGGTTTCCACGAGCGATGTGGATTCGCTCAGGAACGTATCCTGCCGGGCGTAATGCGCCATGAGCAGGTACTGTAGAGCCTCCACCTGGGTCACTTCTGCGGTTTCGGGGTCTACGGTATCGAAGGTTTCGTTTTCGTTGTTTGCCAGCACTTGCTGGTGTTCCGGGGCAAGGTAACTCATTAAATGCACGCGCCAGTTATGCTCGGAACGGCTCCACCACTCGAAATCAATGTGAAAAGGGGTGTCGAGGGTGGGCTTGACAAGGCTAAAGCGCTTTTCCGCCGCCATGATTACTCCTTCCCTATTCAGCCGAATCGTCGAAACGGAAGTACAAATCGCCAACGTGGACAAACCACGGGCGAGAAGCCAGCAGACCAAGCAAGGGGCCGGGGGGACAGCGTCGCACCAGGTTGATTGCGGCATACAGTTCGGTGGCGTGTACGTGTGCCTGCGGGGTGAGTTTGGAAAGTTCGCGCGTCATGTTGACGACTACGCGTTCAAAGGGCATACGCTGGTAGCGGCCTTCTTCCCACAAGGCATGCAGGGCATCCACATCACTGATGATAATCGCCATGCGCTCGTCGTATTCGGTGCTTACCCGCTGGGGCAGGGTGGCGAATACGATACCACCATCTGAACCAATCAACGCCGTGCGCACCCACTCTTTGTTGGCTCGGCGTGTACCGCACTCCACAATGACATCGCCGGGGTTTTCTCCGCGGCGTACACTTACCAGGCTGCCAGGCATGAGGCCATTTTTCTCGTACCACTCTTTCAAGCCATAAACGTAGCGCTCTTTACGCACCACCCAGCCGGGGAAACGTTCCCCTGTGCGGCCATCAACCAGCATGAAGCGCACGCGTGGCGCTTCGTAGGCGGTAGGGAAGATGGGGGCAATACGGCTGCTGAGAGGCAGCGTGCCGGCCTGCCAGTGCGGGAAAATCAGGGGCACCTGTACCGCGCCTGGAAAATCATCGGCCGCAACATAGGGAGCAGAAAGTTCATCATCCAGGATTTGCTCCAGAACCAACATTTCTGGCTCCAGCACATCGCGGTCGTACTCCATGGGGGTATAGCGCAGAACAAGGGGCTGGGTAATGACGCCTTCAGGCTCCAGGCGACGCAGGTACCACAGCACATCCCCAGCCGGCCCTACTTCATCGAAACGCTCGTCCTCCTGCAATGCCAGGTCGAGGGAAAATTCCAGCAATTTGGGTGTGGCATTGGCTGTCAATTCGATTTGCTTGATGATTTCGCTGGTGGGCAATGGGCCACCACCAGCCATATCCAGCACCGCTTCGGCCAGGTTCAAATGTCCAATGTTGATGTCCACCAGCAAGGCACGCGGGAACCAGCGACCCGCGATGCGCACGAAGTCCGGGTGCGCCTGAAGGCCTTCCTGCAGAGCCTGCAACAGCGCATCTCCGTAGGTGGCTATGATGTGCTGAGGGTCGAATTCTTCACCGGTGGCCACTTCGGGAGGATTGTTCAGGGGATGGTCGGGGTAATCGGCGGCAAACTCGCGGTGCTCCCCAGAGGCGAAGGCCACTTCGATAACTGAAAACGTCCCCAGGTCAGGGTTCTTGCCTGGGCGCACGTTGACAACCTCCCCGCGCTGCCAGCCCAGGGCAGGGAAAAGCAGTTGTTGTCCCACTTCGTAGTGCTCACGCGGGGCATACACTTCGCCGCCGGCCTTCCGCTCGTTTTCGATGCGTGCGATTTCGCGCTGTACCCTCCCTTCTACCAACACCGAAAGCATTTCTTCCGGTGTGAGGGGGGTTTCCACCTCCAACAGGTGGTTGTAGAGGTGTTCAATATCCGCTTCTTCCAGTTGAAACGTTTCCCAGTAATCATCCCGAAGGGTAAATTTGACCATGACCATAGCACATCATCCTCAAAATTCTGGCTGCGGTGGGACTTCAACACCGCCTGCCGTTGGGGTTTCTTTGCTTTCCATAAAAAGCGCCCTATATTATACTCTACCTGTCAAGCCTCTGCGCCAGATGACAGCAATTGGGAACACGAAAGGCATGTTGGTCGGTAGAACGCTGATAACGCTGGTGCCGCTGATATACGCTGGTTGTGTTGGTGTGCGTCGCTTTGTTGGCAGTATCTGCGAGAATCTGCGACCAATCTGCGGTATCTGCGTTCCGTTGTGCCAGGCCATACCGCGATTCACCAACCACGTTTTCGTGCGCCCCAGCAATTCCCAATTTGCTCGCACACCATCCGCAGATTGCGAACTGCCCGGCGGCTGGAAACTGCAGAAATAAGAACCTATCCGAAAATTTCTTATGGGGATGTCACTGCGAGGCGGCATAACCGCCGACCTGTGCCCCGCAGGGGTAAGCAGCCTCCTGGCGGTCTGAGGGGGATTGCTTCGCCCCTTCGGGGCTCGTAATGACACCGCACAAATATTTTTCGGATATTTAGTGCTCCTGTCAGTTCCCCCTTCGCTTTTGTCCAGAGATATCAGGCAATGCCCCTTTACGGTGCGGCGAAAAGCGCCTCCAGCGCGGCCTGGGCGCGGGCTGCCAGGTCGGTGCGTCCCTGGGTGGGCCACCAGTGAGCGTAATTCCGCAGGTCTTGTTCTGCTTCGGGAAGGGCGCGCAGCAATGGCAGCGCCTGCCGCACCTGTCCATCCCAAACCAGGGCATAGGCCAGCGCCTTGCGCACGCCGGGATGTGCCGGTTTGCGGTGTTGTGCGTCCTGCAGGTGCGTGACGGCTGCCGAAAAATCGCGCTCCTGTAGGGCAATCAGCCCCAGGCGGTACTGCGCAGCAAAATCGTGGGGCAGCAAGCGCCGCGTACGCTCGTAGGCCGGGATGAGCGGCTGCAAGGCTTCCGGCGCGGTCTGCTCTGGGCGGGTGCGCGGCCAGCCCTGGAGTTCGATTTGCGCCTGCCGGGTGACGGGCAGTTGCAGGGGGAGCAAAAGCATCGAGAGCAAGAAGACCGCCAGCAGCCCGTAAGCCGAACCGCGGGACACTGTTCGCGGCGGTGCCAGCGCCAGGGGCAGGAAGAGCAACGGCAGGGCGGGGGAGGCATAAAGCGGGGCTTCGAACAACCCGTGTACGGCCAGCACCACCAGCCCGGCGAGCGCGGCGCGGGCGAAAGGATTTTCGGCTTCCAGCAGCGCCCCCACCGCCGCGGCGCTCCACAGGTACAGAAAAGCCCCCAGCGCCAGCACCCCTTGCTCTTGCGCCAGGTCGAGATACAGGTTGTGGCTGCTGGTGATGAAAACGTGCGCAATCCCCAGGATGTAGCGCGAGTACAGCCCCGAAAACGACGCAAACCCGCCGCCCAGGGGGAAATCGGCAATCAGGTACAGCGTGTTGCGGGCGTATTCCAGGCGGGTGTGCAGGTTTTCCCAGGGGATGGGGAGATGTTGGGGGAGGTCGAGGAGGGTGGGAAACCCCAGGAGGAGCAGGAACCCCAGGGAGAGCGCGCCGGCCACAAAGGGAGTCAGACGCGCCCTCTGGGTGGGCGCGAGCGCCCGAAGGCGGCGCGTTGCCCAGGGGGAAAGTATCCACACGATGAGGGCGGCCATCAACCCAATCCATGCCCCGTACTCACGCGTCTGCAGCACGGCCAGCAGGGGCAGGAGCATCAGCACGGGGTGCGGAGCGAAGGGCAAAAAGACGGCCAGGATGCCGCCCAGGGTGTCGCTATCGAAGGGCAGGGGCAGGGAGGCGAGCACAGCCAGCGCCAGCAGGTTGTTCAGCCCGGAGAGCAGCAGGGGAATTTGCCGGCGGGAGGTGTGTGGAAGGGCGCGCACCAGGACGTACAGCCCGACTGCGCATAGCCAAAGAGCCAGGCGCGGGGAGGCCGCGGCGCGGTCATAGGCTGCCCACCAGCCCCACAAGCCGCTGCCCAGCAATACGAAGAGGGGGGCGAAGTGCGAGGGGCGGGGTGCGGCATTCGTGTCCATTCGTGCAAATTCGTGGACTCATTCGTGTCCATTCGTGCTCATTCGTGGACTCATTCGTGTCCATTCGTGCTCATTCGTGGACTCATTCGTGCAAATTCGTGGACTCATTCGTGCCCATTCGCGCTCATTCGCGGACTCAGCACCGTGCTGGCGGGCGCTTCCTCGTCCTTTACGCCTGTCGCCCAGGTGAAATGCTGCAAGCCCACATTGAAGGCCGATTTGAATGTATTCCAGTCGGAAAAGAGCATCTTCAGGTACGTGAGTGCCGGGCCGGGGCGGAAAGCCCACTCGCGGAAAGCGCGCTTCTGCCAATAGAGCAGGCGCTCAGCCGGCAAGTTGGGGTAATCGAGCACCGTCCCCTTGTCCATGTCCACCTGCTCCCAGCGCGTGCCGGGGCGGAACCAGCCGTTTTCGACCACTTCGAAGAAGAAGGGCGTGCCGGGGTAAGGCGCGGCGACGTGGAAGAGGGCGATATCCAGCGGCAACTTCTTGGCGTAGGCAATCGTCTGCTGGATGGTTTCTTCGGTTTCACCGGGCAGGCCGATGATGAAGTACCCCCAGTTCTTGATGCCGGCCTGACGCGCCCAATTGAGGGCGCGGCGCGCCTTGGTGGGGTCGTTGCCCTTGCGGGCGTGCTTGAGAATTTGCTCGTTGGCGCTTTCCAGCCCCCAGGAAATCAGCCAGTTGCCGGCGCGCGCCATCATCTGCAGCATCTCCTCATCCACGTAATCCACGCGGCTGTTGCACGTCCAGCGGATATTGACCTTTTCGTCAATCAGGCGCTGGCAAAACTCCATCACCTGGTCGCGGTGCACGGTGAACAGGTCGGCGTACATGTGGATGTTGTGGATGCCCAGCGACTTGAGGTACTTGATTTCTTCCACCAGCAATTTGGGCGAGCGCAGGCGCACGCTGTACTGGTAACTGACGTGCTTGATGCAGTAGGTGCATCCGGCGGGACAGCCGCGGCTGGTGACGATGAAGGTGAACGGCCCTTTGATGAGTGGCATGCGGTACTTTTGCAGTGGCAGCAACTCGTGCATGGGCATGGGCAGGTCATCCAGGTCAGCGATGTAGGGGCGCGGCAGATTCAGGCGAATCTCGTTCCCGTTGCGCCAGGCAATCCCCTTGATGCCGTGCAGATTGGGCGTGCCGTCCTCGTGGAAGGATGGCTGATAGGCCGGGTCGTGTTTCTCGAACAGCGTGCGGATGTTCGCGGGGCGCTCGGCTATGCGGCCTTCCAGGTGGTCAATCAGGTCGCGCAGGGTCAGGTCGGGTTCGCCAATCAGGCCGAAATCGAGGGCCGGGTAGGTGCGCATGGTCTCGCGGGGAATGGGGGTGATGTGCGTACCGAAGGCCATCGTCACTGCGCCGCGCGCCTTGGCCAGGAAGACGCCGTACATGTCGTTTTCCAGGGTGGGGGCGGTCAGTTGGGTCAGGTAATAGCGCGGCTGGTAGCGTTCCAGCAATTGTGTGAACTGCGCCCAGGACATGCGCTCGGCGTTGGCGTCCACCACTGCGATTTTATAGGTGGGATGCAGCAGGGCGGCCATCTGCGCCAGCGAAACCTGCGGCCACACCATGTTTTCGCGCGTCCGCCGCCCGACGCGATGCTGCGTGCGAATCCAGTATCCGCCGTCCGGTGTGGGCGGGTTGACCAGCAGCACATCCACGGCTTCGGGGCTGCGCGGCCGGTTGCGGATGGTTTCGCGCACGATGGCATCGGCATCCGGGAATTTGGGCGGACGCAGTTTGGGAATGCGTCGGGTACCCAGGTTGACCCAGTTAATCTCTTTGCGGGTATCTTTTGACATGAAGGCTCCTTGTCGGGTGGCAAGTGTCAGGTACCAGGTGTCAGGTGTCAGGTGTGAGGATTGACCACGGACGACCGACCACTGACCACGGGCATCGCCGCCGCCGGAGGCGGGGCGCTCCCCTCGGAGGGGATGGGGGTGGGGGAGAAGTGCGGCGTGCGGCCATCGTCGCTGCCGGAGGCGAATGGACGGTTGACCGTTGACCGCGGGACGGTTCCCTGACTACGGACGACCGACCACTGACCACGGGATGCACGGTATCGGCCACCGTCCACGGTCTGTCGTCTATCGTCGCCATCAGAGACGAATGGACGGTTGACCGTAGACCGTTGACCGCGGGAAGGTGCCCCGCGAGCGTACCTGCCCACTTGCCCACTTGCAAACTTGCCTTACGCTTTTGCACCGGCGGGGAGGGGTGATTGCGCCGCGGGCTGGGTTTCGGGGCTGATGTGTACTTCCATATCGGCGCTGATGAGGTTTTCGCGCTGGCTGAGTTCTTCCAGAATGCGCATCAGCACCCAGGAAATCATCAATTGCAGGCCCACCAGGAAACTCATGGCGCTGGCGAGTTGATAAAACCACAGGCGGGTGATTTCCCATCCGCTCAACCCCAATGCGATGCTGGCGATGCCGCCCAGGAAACCGATGACGGCGGCCAGAATGCCCATCCAGCCGAAATTGCGTTCCAGCGGCTTCTTGAAGACCGGCTTGCCGAACAACCCCTGACGAATGGGCTGCTGATAAAACAGGCCAACCAGATAATTGAACGTCGCTCCCAGGGCAAACAGACTGACGCCGGTCACTCCACTGACCATGCCAAAGAACAGCGCGGCCACACCCCACGGCCCCAGGTACGCGATACCGCTCAGACGGGCAATCACCAATCCCAGCGCGACCAGCAATGCAATGCCCATGCCTATCACCCCCAGCCCGCCGAGAATGCGTACCGGGTTATAGGAAAGCACCGTCCAGGTGATGGTCTTGACATAGCGAGAACCATCGCGCACCACGCTCAACTTGGAGCGCCCCAGACGTTCACTGTAGGGGATGGGGATTTCCAGCATGCGGATTTTCTCGTGGATGGCGCGTGTGCTCATGATGGGGGTCAGGTTCAGCCCATCGGGCAGCGGGTAAATGCGTTCCAGGATGTTGCGGTGGAAGACGCGCATCCCGCTGGCGCTATCGGTAATGCGCTGGCCACCCAGAATGCTAATCATATTGGCGAAGATGAAATTGCCAACTTTGCGCACCAGCGGCATCCCGCTTTCTGCACCGGCCATGCGCGAACCGATGACGAGTTCGGTGCCTTCGAGCGCGGCCTTGCACAACTGCGGAAAATACTCCGGCGGGTACGTGCCGTCGGCGTCCAGAAAACCTATCAATTCTCCGCTGGCGGCGGCAAAACCGGTCTTCAGGGCGGCGCCGTAGCCGCGATTGACGGGGTGGGAGAGTACGCGTACATTGGGGGCGTTGGCGGCGATTTTCTGCGCAATTTCCCGCGTACGGTCGTGCGAGCCATCGTTTACCACCAGCAACTCAAGCGCCTGCACACCCACGTCTGCCAGGTCTTTCTCCACGGCAAGCACGCGGTTCATAATTTCAGCGATGCCATCCTCTTCGTTGTATGCCGGGATGACAACAGATAACGTAGTCATGGTTTCCTCCTGGGTCTATTTGGCAGCGGACAGCCGTCAGCATTCATCATTCTGCATTCACCATTCTGCATTTCTTTCCCCCCATGTTAAGGTAGTCCCTCGTCCCCTTGCCCTGCAATCCTGTTAGCCGTGCTTTCAAACTTGCAAACTTTTCCCTTTTCTCTGTGTCAGTGGCCGATTTCCTTCAATACTCTGGCCGGCACCCCTCCCACTACCGTGTGTGGGGGAACGTCGCGCGTCACCACCGCTCCTGCAGCCACGACGGCTCCTTTGCCGATGCGCACCCCGTCGGTGACCACCGCCCCGGCTCCCAGCCAGACATCGTCTTCCACCACGATGCCCTCCGCGCGTAACCCCTGCTCAATGAACGGACGATTGGGGTCATCGAAGATGTGGTTGACGGCGATAATTTGCGTAAAGGGCGAGGTGTAAACCCGGTTTCCCAGGGTAACGCCTCCCTGCCCGCGGATGATGGAATACTCTCCAATCAGGCAATCTTCCCCAAGAGTGATGCCCGCATGGGGCAAGTCGCGAAAGTTGTACACATGCAGCACAGCGCCGTGCATGATGATGCTACGTTGCCCAATGTGGATGCCGCCAGGTGTGGCGTGCAGATAGGCTCCCTGGTCAATGTACACCCCGTGCCCCAGGCGGATATTGTTGGCGAAGCGCAGACGCACGCCGGCTTCGATAGCGGCAGCACCCTCCATGTGCAAAATCAGACGGTAAAACAGCCCGCGCAGACCGATTCCGACGACAGTAGGCACCCACCCCAGCAGGGCGTACAGGGTTTGTTCCAGGGCATAGCGCGGCAGGTTGCTTGCCTGACGTTCCAGATACAGGCGGATGCTATCCAGCGTGGAAGTTTTGGGGTTCGCAGGGTTTGTCATAGGGTAGAATGGAAAAATGGAGGTAACAACTCAGCCACCCACGCCCGACGATAAATCGTCTGGCTGATTGGCCAAAGCCGGAGCAATCCGGCTAGTGCCAGGCAGTCGGGTTTACCCGACTTTGGTATCCTCAGCCGGGGAATTGATTCCCCGGCGGGTGGGCTGAGCAATTACAAATGGAGAACGCAAAATGTGAAAGGGAGACCTCGGCATGGAAAAAGTGCAAGGAAACGGATTGCGCCCCGCCATATTTCTGGACCGGGATGGGGTAATCATCGAAAATCGCGCCAACTACGTGCGTACCTGGAAAGACGTGGTGTTTTACGAGCAGGCATTAGAAGCGCTGCGCCGCTTACGGGATACCCCCTACGCCGTGGTGATTGTCACCAACCAGTCGGCAGTTGGGCGCGGCATTCTCACACGGGAACAGGCCGATGAGATTAACCGCAAAGTAGTGGCGCACATTCGGTCAGCCGGGGGGCGCATTGATGCCGCATACCTGTGTCCACATGCCCCGGACGCGGGGTGTGCCTGCCGCAAGCCGCATCCGGGGATGCTCCTTCAGGCCGCTAAAGAACTGTCCCTCGACCTGACGCACTCCTGGATGGTGGGGGATGCCCTGACCGACATCCAGGCCGGGCAAGCGGCGGGGGTAGGGCACACCGTGCTGGTGCGTACCGGACGAGGGAGGGCGCAACTGCCCCTCGTTCAGGCGGCCGTTTCCCCGCCTACCCTGATTGTGGACAATTTATTGGCCGTACTCTCACACGTATCTCCTCAAGCACGCTGATACTGGTGTTCAGTGAAGGAATACGAGAGCGTCACCGCCACCGCCGTCAGCATGGCGAGGTCTTCCATGGTAAACCGGCCAGCCTGAGGATACCCCAAAGTAACCACGCCAACCACCCTGTCGTGGGTAATCAGGGGGACGCTCAGGACGGAGCGCTCATCTTCAAGCCCCTGGCGACGCAGCCAGCGCGGGTCGGTGCTGGTGTTGGTGATGAGGGCCGGTTGCCGGTGCTCGATGACCCATCCTGCCAGTCCTTGCGTGGCGATGCGCTCAAATTGCTCCAGACTGGGGGTGTGTATGTCCTGGTTGTAGGCCAACGCCCCATCCACCACGTTACCTTCTCCATCCAGTACCATAATGCTGCCGCTGATAGCACCCACCGTTTCCAGGGTGAGCAGCAACACGCGCCCCAGCATGGCATGCATATCCACTTTGCCCGCAAATTCATGGCTGATTTCTTCGAGCATTTTCATGGTTTGCAAAGCCCGGTCTGAGGTACGCTGTGCGGCGACCTGCAGTGCGGTATTCTGGTGGGCGTCGGGCAAAGGCTCGCTGGCAAGCGCTTGCATGCCCCTGGGCAAGATGGTCACCTGTTGGCAGTGTTCCTTGATGGAAGAAACCACCATGTGCTCAAGCATCAAGTGGATGTCCTCTACCTGCTCGTAGGAATTGAGCGGCACGTGAATGTTCAACCGGCTGATGCGTGCCAACTCCCCGCCGCTGAAGCCAGTCAACCCCACGGTATATGCCCCAAACTTGTTTGCCAGCCGGATAGCACGCAGTACGTTTTCAGAGTTCCCACTGGCCGAAATCCCAATCACCACATCTTGCGCCTCAACCAGGCTGCCCAGTTGCTCAGCAAATACGTTTTCATAGCCTTCATCGTTGGCGTAAGCAGAGAAAATGGCCATGTTATCCGTCAGGCCAATGACACGAAAGTGCGGCCAGTTAGGGCGGCGGGTATTTTTCGCCAGGTCACACACGAAATGCGATGCTGTGGATGCGCTGCCCCCGTTTCCCATGATGAACACCTGCCGCCCGTATAGCCGGGCTTCCATCAAAACATCAATCAGTTGCTCGATTTTGTCCACTGGTAAAGCCGCCAATGCATTCTGCATCGTTGCAATGTAGTTCCCAACCAGACTGTCCATCGCTATCTCCTCTCGATTACTGCATTCCTCCAAAAGCGCACCTGTATCCAGGCACCCTGTTTCACCTGCGGTAATTGAAAATCACTTTGCTGCCATCCGGTTCCAGACGGAAAGGCATTTCGCGCAAGTCAGAAAGGGCTTCTCGTACTGCCTGTCGGCATTCATAGGGCGCGTACACCAGGAAAAACCCACCGCCGCCTGCACCGGTGATTTTGCCGCCCAGCGCGCCAGCCTTGCGCGCAGCCTGATACCAGGCGTCTATTTGTCCATTGCTTATGCGGCTGGCAAGTTGCTTTTTCAATTGCCAACTTTCGTCCAACAGCACTCCGAGGGCGTCCAGATGTCCTGCTTCCAGTTCCCGTCGAGCGACCAGGGCGATTTGCTTCATGCGCCGCAGAATGGAGAGGCGGGCTTTCACATTTTCTTCCTGCTCTTCCAGAACCGATGCAGAGCGGCGGCGCAAGCCGGTATAAAACAACAACAAATTTTCGTTGAGGCGTGTCTTCAATTCGGGGGCGAGTTCCACCGTTTCCACGTGGATACTGCCATCTGGATGAAACTCCATGAAACGCAAACCACCATACGCGGCGATGTACTCATCCTGCACACCGCCAGGGTGTTGGAGGATATCCAGTTCAATCTGGCAGGCCTGCCGGGCAAGAGTCTCTGCGGTCACTTTGCAATTCTGGTAAGCGTACAGGGCGTTGAGCGCCCCTACCGTCACGGTAGCAGATGACCCCAGGCCGGTACCGGCAGGAACATCCCCCATCGTGGTAATTTCCAGCCCGCCTTTGGTGCCTGTCAGGCGCATGGCCTCGCGAATCAATTCGTGCTCGATATCCTCTACCCGTTCGGCGATTTGTGTGCGCGTGTAACTCACCCAAATGCGGTCATCGAAGCGGCGCGACTTTACTGTGACGAAGATGTACTTGTCGATAGCCGTGGAAAGCACACATCCGCCCTCTCGCAGGTAAAACGCAGGGAAGTCGGTACCTCCGCCGAAGAAACTGACACGAACTGGCGTTTGCACAATCAACATGTTTGAACCTCTGAATGATGGGAAAAGCAAAACGCCCTTTTAGCGGCTTCCGCTTTGACGGGGAGACGTAATCTCAGAGCGCGTGATACTGAGGCGGCTAATATGCCCCTCGGCTTTTGAGTACGGCGGGAATGGTCTGCAGCAAAATTTGTAAATCCAGCCAGATGCTCCAGTTGCGCACGTAGTGCATGTCGAAGCGCACACGCTGCTCCC
>DAOTWV010000034.1:0-3074 GCA_034435695.1 Anaerolineales bacterium
TCGTGTTTGCCAGGGAGAGGGCTTCGTACAGGGCGGATTCGGCCATGCGGAGTCGCCCGGCGTGCAGGGCAACCTGCCCCAATTCGTACAGTCGTTGCTGCAGGTACAGGCGATTGTCCAATTGACGCAGAATCGCCACGCTTTCCTGCAGGTGGCTCAGCGCCTGGTCACTATCTCCTTGCGCGTTAACGACGCGCGCCAGGATAGCCAGCGCGTTGGCGGTGTGCGCCTGATTGTTCACCTGTCGGTGGTGGGCAACGGCCTGTGTGGCCAGCGTTGCCGCGGCATCCAGGTCTCCGCGTTGCAGGGCGGTGACTGCCAGGATTTGCTCGTTGACGGCGGTCAATTCCGCGTTCTCCATCTGGAGCGCCAGCGCACGTGCCCTGGATGCGTATTGCTCCGCGGCCGGCAGGTCATCCATTGCGAGGAAACTTTCCGCCAGGTTGGAAAGCGCGGTACATTCGCCCCAGGTGGAACCGGCCGCGCGGTAGGCTTCCACGGCCTGCTGCCAGCAGGTCACCACCTGGGAAAAATCTCCCAGGCCGTAAGCGGCGGCCCCCTGGTACACCAGGGTATGCCCGTAGGCGATATGCGGGCGGAAGGGGGAGAGCAGCGCCAGGGCGCGCTCGCTATCCTCCCAGGCCTGTTGGTATGCGCCCAGGCGGAAGCGGAATATGCTTCGCAGGCCGTAGACGCGCCCCAGGGCGACCCCGTTTTCCCGGCTGCCGACATCCACATGCCCTTCCAGCGCCTCGATGGCTTGCTGCGCCATTTCCAGAATGTCGCGGTACAGGCCGGAAAGGTCGAAGATTAGCATGAAGGAGTCTGCCATCTGATTGATGATGCGGGTATCTCGCTGCCGGACGGCGGTTTCCCAGGCCAGACGCAGGTTTTCGAGTTCGGGGCGCACGCGCTGCAGGGATTCGCTCAGGCGTCCGCCCAGCAGGATGGCTTCCTCGCGTTGCAGCCATGTTCCAAAGTAGCGCGCATGACGAGTGATGGTGGTCTCCCGTTGGGTGCCCAGTTTTTCGGCGGCAAATTGACGCAGCAGCGGGTGCAGCGTGTACCGTTTTCCTGTCCGCCGTAACAGAGAACGGTTTCCCAGGCGGGTGAGCATGGAGAGGGTTGCTCCGGCAACCTGTTCGGCGGCCTCGAGGGTGAATCCGCCCCGGAAGACCGAAAGGCGGGCGTAGATGTCCTGCTCTTGCGGGGAGAGCAATTGCCAGGAATGCTCGAAAACCGCCCGCGCGCTGCGGTGCCGGGTGGGGACGTCGCGCCAATCGGTGGACAGAAAATCCGTGTCGTTGGCGATGCGCCGGGCAATGTCGGCCACATCCAGGGAGGAGACCCACGCGGCGGCCAGTTCCAGCGCCAGGGGCAGGCCATCCAGCAGGTGACACAGGTGCACCAGCGCGGTTTCCTGTCCGTCAAGGTCATACTCCGGCTGGCTTCGGCACGCACTCTGCAGGAAGAGCCGCGCCGCCGGGGAACGGCGTACCGCCTCCGGGGATGCGTCGGCTTTGGGGCAGGGCAGCCCGCTCAGGGGGAGCATTTGTTCCCTGTGTAATCCCAGGCGTTCCCGCGAGGTACACAACACTTTGATTTGCGGCGCTTTTTGCAGCAATCGTGCCAGGAAGGACAGGTTACGCTCACTCAGCAGGTGCTCCATGTTATCCAGCACCAGCAGACGCTCGCCTTTCAGCAGGTATGTGAGCAACTGCGTTTCCGGCTGGTCTTCGCCGCTGAACGAAAACCCCAGGGCATCACCAATGGCAGCGGCCACCGAGGTGTCCGCCGGGGCGGATTCCAGCGGAACGAACCAGGCGCCTTCCAGAAAAGCGTGCGCTGCCTGCCTCAGCACATGCAACGCCAGGCGCGTTTTCCCGCAGCCGCCGGGCCCGGTGATGGTGAGGAGAGGCGCGTCTGGCGCGGCCAGCCACGCGGTAATGCGTGTGACTTCCGGTTCGCGTCCGATGAGTGTCCCGTTGGGCGCAGGCAGGGTGTGCCGCGGAATATCCCTGGCTATGAGGATGCGCTGATACAGGGCGCTGGTCTGCATGGAAGGGGGAACGCCCAGTTCGGTTTCCAGCACACGTTTGCAGGCGGCGTATTGCTTCAGCGCCGCGCCGTACTGGCCGTCATAGGCCAGCGCCAGCATCAATTGACGGTAGGCCTCCTCCCGCCAGGGGTCCAGCGCCAGCAGGCGGGTGGCGCTGGCGATGGCGCGGGGGCAATCCCGCTGTTGCAGGTAATGGCCGGTGAGGGTGTGCAGGGTGTGCAGCGCCAGTTCCCGGTAACGCGCCCGTCGGGACAGCATCCACTCTTCGAATAGCGGGGCTTCGTTCAGGTAGGTGCCTGCCAGAAAGTCTCCTGCGTAGCAGGCCGCGGCGGCCTGCAAATCAGGCAGCGGGTTGGCGGCTTTGGCAGCGGCCTCGAAATGCTGCTCGAAGGCAAGTGCATCCACCCAGAGGAAATCCGGCGAGCGGAAAGCCACGGTCGTGCGGGTGGTGGCGAGATACGCCCCCAGCAATTTGCGCAGGTTGGTGAGCGCCTGCCGCAGGTTGTTGCGGGCATCGTCTTCGGATAATTCGCTCCAGAACAGGCCGGCCAGGTGGTTGCGCATGTGTTCGTGCGGTTCCAGCACCAGGTATACGAATAACGCCGCGGTTTTGGCCGAAAGAAAGCCGCGTACCGGTTCCCCCCGCTCCTGGATTTCCATCCCCCCAAACACTCGAATTTGTAAGATAGCCGTCATGGAATGCCCTACAAATGATTTCCAAATGGTACGTTTCTACAATGGGGATAGTGCGATGTATGCCGGCGTGTAATGCCCGCCCCGATGGTTTTTTGAGCATAGCACAAAACCCCGCGAAAGGGAAGCGCATGAGTCTTGTTCGTGCCCCGGATTTGGGGCGTCGTCATAGTTTCATCCTGACGCTGTGGATGGAAGCCGCCCCAGAAGCGCCCGATGCCCCCGTGTGGCACATCAGCCTGGAAGATGTACACGCCAGCCATCGGATGGCTTTTCACAGCCTGGAGGCGTTGATGCGCTTTCTGGACGACTGGATGCACAC
>DAOTWV010000035.1:0-2951 GCA_034435695.1 Anaerolineales bacterium
GCGGTGGGGATGCTGACCTTCACCTACAGTTTTCTGGAAAACGCCGGCCTGCCGCGGCTTTCCTATATCTGGGTCTTCCCGGCGCTGGTGGTCTGCTGGGGGCTGGGAATCGCCTGGCAAAACCGCCGCTACCGCTGAAAAGGAAGGCACCACATGAAAAACCGCGTTCGTGAACTGCGCAACAAGCAGGGCTGGTCGCAGGCCGAACTTGGGAAGCGGCTGGGCGTCTCGCGTCAGACGGTCAACGCCATCGAAAACGGCAAATACGACCCAAGTTTGCCGCTGGCCTTCAAAATCGCCCGCCTGTTCGGGCTGCACATCGAGGACATTTTCGACCCCGATGCATCAGAACAGGGGTAAAACAACGAGCAGGGCGAATTTCATTCTGAAACTTGCCCTGTTTCCTCATGCAAAGGACGACACCGCACCCCGTCTATTGGCTCCCTGCCAGTCAGCACCACGATGCTTTCCTTCGCAAGGAGACGGATAAAATCCCGCAAGATAGAATCACGGTTGCGGTCGATGCCAATCAAGGGGTCATCACACAAGATAAGCGGCTTTTGAAGCACATAGGCTGCCAGCAATTGGCTGCGTCTCTGCTGTCCCTGAGAACACTGTCCCAGGGGGCGTTCCTGATACCCGCCGATATCCAGCAACCTTATTCCCTCCTGCAGGCGCATGGGGTCAGTTTTTTCCCGGTAGAACTCCGCCACCAACCCCACATATTCCAGCGGCGTCAAAAAATCCGGCACCTGAATGGTTTCAGGAAGATAAAACACACGTTGCCGGAGCATCCGTCGGCGATGCAGGCTCTCTCCATCGAAGGTCACCGCCCCACCCAAAGGGGGCAATAATCCCGCAAGGGTTTTCAGCAAAGTGGATTTTCCAACCCCATTGGGGCCGTAAAACAACACGTGTTCTCCTGTTTGTAAATGCAGGCTCAGATTGCACAGGGGAACCTGATAACCACATCGCAAGGATTGCAGTTCCAGTTCAGCCATGAAAAAAACTCCTCCGATACCATGAATGCACATCGGCGGGTAACGACAAGCCGGAAAGCACGAAAGGCAAAGCCAGCAGAGGGTCTTTTCTCCACAGACAGGTGGCTGCTCCCCACATCACGACATGCGGTGCGAGAGCAATCAGTAAATTGCGTCCAGGGGAAAGCGTTGCATCGAAATCAATGGCTACGATGCTGCCCTGGCTGACCACGCGCACATGCACCCAGGAGGGAATAAAGAGCAGGTGTAAAAACTCGTGCAGAAATACCGCACCAGGAAGCAAAAGCGCGCAGGCTGCCATCCGCAAAAACAACGCGAACCAGAGAAATGCAAAAGGCAGGGTAACCACCAGCGGCAGGTAAAGAATTTTCTTGTGGCGAAACGCCTCCGTCAAAAGATGCCAGCGTTCCCGCAGGGTTTGCTCAGCCTTCATCCCAGAAAAACTCCCCAAAGGCGCGGCGGATTTTCTGCAACAGGGGTGGCAGCCATAAATCCACATCGTAAGCCAGCAGCGCAGCCATCCCAAGCGCCAAATCCCAAATCCAGGCAGCGCCAGAGGAGGGCACCATGTGAATCCAAAGCAAGTACCCCACCAGCGCATATCCCGTCCAGTCGGTTTCTTCCGTAGAGGTCAGAAACAGCACGTTGAAGCAGGAGGCAGAAAGCGCAAAATGCCAGGGCAGCAATGCGGGAGAAGTCACAAAATCCAGCGCATGCATCAGCCACGCCACCGGCAGATTGAGCAGAAGCGCCAGGAACAATGCGCCCACTCTGCGCTTCCAGGGAGTGCCCGTCATTTGCCGGATAGCAAGCAGTTCCCCTTCCGCCTGCCGCAATGCCAGGGTGTTCAAGAATGGGAGTAGCATGAACAGTACCCCACCTGCCAAAAAAAGGAGCAACAGGAGCAGGTTATCGAAATCCGGCGCCTGCAAACCGAAGAAATCTCCCAGGTGAAAGCGCATGGCCGTGTGCGTAAGACGTTGATACAGGTCGAACCCTGCCAGTGAAAGGGCGACAGGTGCGGCATAGCGAGGCACATAACGGAAACCCTGCCAGTGACGGGAGGAAAGCCGTCCCCCCAGCCACAACCCGCCAGCCACCAGGTAGGGCACCCCCAGCAACAGGAAGAGCGGCCAGCGGTCGGCCGCGCAGGTAGCCACCAGAGCAGCCGCTGACAATGGAAGGAAGAGCCACGCCAGGACAGAACCAACGCTTAGCAAACTGAGTTCCAACAGAGAAAGGGCATGGAATCCCCAAAAAATCGAAAAGCCATAAAAGGGCCACAACAACCCCAGCACAGGCAGCGATAATGCCACCCACAGCATCGTCCCCAGACGCTCCCGAGTCGCCGGCAATCCCAGCATGAACGGAGAGACCACCAGCAATTTCCGCGGGTCTATGACAAATCGCAGCATGTACGCCGCTACAAAAGAGGCAATGACCAGTCCCCCTTTGGCATCTGCTGGGGGCGCAGCAGCGCCTCCGTGTAGGAACATCACGCCTGCCAATGCGGCCAGCACCGCAAAAACATACAGCGGACGGCGCAGCAAAGCGCGAAGGTAAAATCGCCACAATCTCATTGGCACTTCCTGCTTACAGTAGGAGAGAGAAAGGCATCGGCCAGAGAGTGATTTTCTACACTATGCCAGAGAAGACGTCACACGCCCCCAAGCAAAGCGCGCAACAAACCCGCCTGCCAGTGTGGAAGCCAGCCGTTGGACTGATAGCAGGTGCAGTAAATCTTGAAGAAGGTCACACTGATTTGCACCTTGATTCCGCAACTTTGCACACGCCCCGGACACACCACTTTGGCGCAGTAGCCGCATGCCCCTCCGTACATGACAAGCACGATGAGCGCCACAACGGCCACCACCACCAGCGGTGCCACGTAGTAAAACATATGGTTTTGGGTACGTAAGGCAAAATAGTGAGATACCCCCGCCAACACCA
>DAOTWV010000036.1:0-5870 GCA_034435695.1 Anaerolineales bacterium
CTGTCGTCCGTCGTCTATTCTACGGCAAAAACGAATCGTCGTATGCCTGCGAGAGGTCCAGCGGCGCGGAGAGCATGCCCATATCGAGCAGCACCTGCTGCATGTTCTCCCAGGCCGCGGGGTCAATGCGTCCCAGCGGGTCGGCGCGCCAGGCATCCATCGAGGTGCGCAAGACTTCGCGCTGGACGCCTTCGTCGGCCTGCGCCAGGGTTTCCACATAGTCCTTGCTGATTTCGTAGGCTTCGTCCGGGTAGGTCAGGGTGTAATTCAGGCCGCGCAGCACGGCTTTGACCATCCGCCGCACCAGGTCGGGGTTTTCGGCAATGGTCTGCTCGTTGGTCACCAGGCCGTTGGAGGCCAGCGAAACGTAATCGGCAACGCGGAAGACCGTCAGGTCGAAGCCCTGGGCGGCCAGTTGCACCGGTTCGTTGTTCAGATATCCTACCACCACATCCTGCTGGCCGGAGGAAAACGCCTCCACCTGGTTGAAGCCAATCGCCTGCAGGGTGACATCCGCTTCGTGCAGGCCAGCCTGCGCCAGCAGCGCCCGCAGCCCGACGTAGGTCGCGCCAAACAGGCCGGGCAGACCAATGGTGTGTCCCTTCAGGTCGGCGGGGGTGGTGATGCCGCTTTCGGCGCGTGCCACCACGGCGATGGGATACTGCTGATACCAGGCGGCCACGTACACCGCCGGCAAACCCTGCGCCCGCGCCAGCAGCACCTGTTCCCCGGAAGCCAGCGTGAAGGGGATTTCGCCGCTGCCAACCAGCGCCATGCCGTCGGTCTCGAAACTGTAATCGAAGGTCACTTCCAGCCCTTCCTCGCGGAAGAAGCCTTTGGCATCGGCAACGTAGAAGGGTGCGAACTGGATATCGGGGATGTAGCCCATCGGCAGGCGGATGGGGGTCAGACTGGCCTGTGAGGGGCTGCCGTTCTCCGGGGCTGGCGCGCCCTCCGCGGGGGAGTCCGTTTTCTGCGCGCAGCCCGAAAGAGTCAGGCTAAAGACCAGGAGCAGGTAAATCAACAGGGTGGCGGTTCGTTTCATCAGGCAATTCTCCTTTCAAATTGATTGATGGGTGAAGTTCGTGCCGGGAAGGGGTGTTCCCCCTCCCCAACCCCTCCCCCACAGGGGGCGGGGCTTTACATCCCTTTCATTCCTTTCATCTTGCAGCCTCATCCTTTTCATCCCTTTTATCCGCGGTCTCATCCCTTTTATCTGTGGTTTGTGAGGCGCTCCAGCAGCAGGACGGCGGCGTAGAGCACAAGCGCCAGCGCAATCAGCGTGCCGACGGCGACGAAGACCAGGGCGGTATCGTACTGGCCGCGCCCCAGGTTGACGAGGAACCCCAGGCCGCGGTCTGCGCCCATGAATTCGCCCACCACCGCGCCGATGACGGAGAGCGTCGCCCCCACGCGCAGCCCCCCCAGCAGGACGGGCAGTGCGGCGGGCAATTCCAGCAGGCGGAAGGTCTGCCAGCGGGAGGCGCGCAGGGAACGCATCAGGGTGTGCAACTCGGCAGGGACACCGCGCACGCCCACGATGGTGTTCACCAGCACGGGGAAGAAGACAATCAAGGCACAGATGAGCACCTTGACGCCCATCCCCGGCCCCAGCCAGATGACCAGCAGCGGGGCGATGGCGACCATCGGCGTGGCCTGACTGGCGACCAGGTAAGGCGAAAGGAAGCGTTCCAGGCGCGGCGATTTGGCGAGCGCGTACCCCAGGCTGAAGGCCGCACTCAGCCCCAGCGCCAGCCCCAGCAGGATTTCGTTCAGGGTGACCAGCGTGTGGTACAGCAGGGAGCCATCGCGCAGCACGTCCAGGAGGCGCAGGCCGACCCGTCCCGGTGCGGGCAGGATGAAGGCCGGCAGGCCGCTCCAGCGCGCCGTGAGGTGCCATAGCAGCAGCGCCGCGGCCAGGGAGAAGGGGATGGTGAGGGTGCGGGAGGAGGTTTCACGTATCATGTGTCACGTATCATGTGTCAGGTGCCAGGTGTGACGTACGGGGTACGGGGTACGATGTGCGGGGTGCGAAGTGCGAAGTGCGGGGTACGGAGTACCGGGTACGTGGTACGGTGTACGAAGTGCGAAGTGCGGGGTACGGAGTACCGGGTACGTGGTACGGTGTACGAAGTGCGAAGTGCGGGGGTACGGGGTACGGGGTACGAGGTACGGTGTACGATGTACGGCGTACGACCTCCAGACGCGAATCTGCCCCGAAGGGAGACTCCGGGGCAGGGGAAATGCGCGGCCAGACGCGGTAACGAAAAAACCCGAAAACCAGTGCGGCTTTCGGGGCTGACGTGCGCGTCGAGGGGCGCGCCAAAAGGGCGCGTCCACGCAACAACCTTCTCTCATCCGGACTGTAACCGTCGGCACCGGGATTCCACCGGTTCCTGCGCCGAAGCGCTCGCGGGCTGTGACCGCCGGTAGGGAGTTTCACCCTGCCCCGAAGGTTGATGTATGCAGTTGCAGGCGGATTATAGTCACAAGAGACAGGAAAAGTCAATGCTCATCTTCATGCTTTGCAATTGACATCTGTCACAAGTAACGTATAATCATGCTTGTGAAGGGTAAACGTAGGCCAATCGTTAGATAATCGTCAAAAACGAGCGGCCTCAACCACGAAAGGAGGTGCCCATTCTTCACATGTCACACATCCTTCGTTCCCATGCCTTTGGGCTACATGCCCTCTGCCACAGACGCGCCTGCCGCACGTCTGCCGGCTGAATACCCCCATCGTTTTCCCCTATCTGTTCACACATTGCCAAATCTCTAAGGAAGGAAGAGAGAACCAGCCATGAAGCACAAAACCCTGTTTACTCTGGTTGGCTTGTTGCTGTTGGTCAGCATGATTCTGGCCGCCTGCAAGCCCGCCCCCCAGCCCACCCCCGCCCCTGGCGGAAACGCTGGCGAAACCATGGAAGGCGAAACCGGCGGCGAGACCGGCGGTGAAACCGGTGGCGAGACCGGCGGCGAAACAGCCCCCATGGCCTTCGAGCCGATGTCCGTAGACGCCGGCAACTGCGACTACGGCGGCAAAATCAAATCCATCAGCGCGGTGGACGAGTTCACCGTCAAGTTCGAACTGTGCCGCCCCGACCCGGCCTTCCTGGCCAAGGCCGCCTTCACCCCCTTCGGCATCCAGCCCAAGGAATGGATTGAAAAAACCGGCGGCACCGGCGAACTGCTGGAGCACCCCATCGGTACCGGCCCCTTCAAACTCGAAGCCTGGAACCGCGGCGACAGCGTGGTCTTCACCCGCAACGACGACTACTGGGGCGATAACAAACCCGCCTTCAAGACCCTGGTCTTCCGCTGGAGCACCGAGGGCGCACAGCGCCTGCTGGAACTGCAATCCGGTACGGTGGACATGATTACCAACGTCAGCCCGGATGACTTCCAAACCGTGCAGGACGACCCCAACCTGACCCTGCTGCCGGTGGATAACCCCAACGTGCTCTACCTGGCAATGACCAACACCTTCAAGCCCTTCGACGACGTCAATGTCCGCAAAGCGATTGCCATGGGCATCGACCGCCAGCGCATCGTAGACAACTTCTACCCGGCCGGCTCCGAAGTGGCCTCCCACTTCACCCCCTGCTCCATCCCCAACGGCTGCACTGGTGACCCGTGGTACGACTTCAACGTCGAAGAAGCCAACCGCCTGCTGGATGAAGCCGGCCTGACCAAAGACGAAAACGGTGTGCGCTTCAAGACCACCATCTACTACCGTGATGTCTTCCGCGTCTACCTGCCGGAACCCGGTCTGGTGGCACAGGACATCCAGGCGCAGTTGAAGGAAAACCTGGGCATCGAAGCCGACGTACAGGTGATGGAATCGGGCGCCTTCATTGATGCTTCCACCTCCGGTAAACTGGACGGCTTCTACCTGCTGGGCTGGGGTGCGGATTACCCGCACGTGACCAACTTCCTGGACTTCCACTTCAGCAAGTCCAACCCGCAATTCGGCAACCCCTTCCCCGAAATCTACCAGGTGCTGGAACAGGCCGCCCAGATTGGCGACCCCGCCGAAGCCGCGCCGCTTTACGAGAAAGCCAACAACGCCATCCGCGACCTGGTGCCGATGGTACCGATTGCCCACGGCGCTTCCGCCTATGCGGCGCTCAACACCCTCAAGGGTGCCAGCGTACCGCCGTTTGGTGCACCGCGCTTCGAGTTCATGGACCCCGGCAAGGACACGCTGGTCTTCATGCAGAACGCTGAACCCATCAGCCTGTACTGCGCCGACGAGACCGACGGCGAGAGTTTGAGCGCCTGCCAGCAGGTTGTCGAACCGCTGTACCGCTACGCGGTGGATTCCGGCGATGTAGTACCCACGCTTGCCACAGAGTGCAAACCCAACGCCGACCTGACGGTGTGGACATGCACCCTGCGCCAGGGCGTGAAATTCCACGATGGTTCATCGCTGGACGCCAATGACGTGGTGGCTTCCTGGGCTGCCGGCATCGACGCCGCAAATCCGTACCACACCGGGAATACCGGGGCATTCGAGTACTACTCGTACCTGTGGGATGCCCTGATGAACGCCGAGAAATAACTTTGCCTTGCAAGGAGAGACGGGGTTGCCCGTCTCTCCCTTTTCCGCAGCAGGCCGGGGCACAACAGGGTGCTCCGGCCTGGTATCAACAAGCCCATGACCCAATACATCATCCGCCGTATCTTCGCTGCCATTCCGGTACTCTTTGGTATCCTGCTGGTCACCTTCGTGCTGGCGCGCGCCATTCCCGGCGACCCGTGCAAGTCCATTCTGGGCGAAAAGGCCACGCAAGAAGTCTGCGACCGCTTCATCAAAGAAAATGGACTGGATAAACCCGTCGCCGTGCAATTTGGCATCTACATGAACAAAATGCTGCACGGCGATTTTGGCGAATCCATCCGCTTCAGCCGGCCAGTGAGCGTCATCCTCATCGAGCGCCTGCCTCTGACGCTGGAACTTGGGTTCACGGCGCTCATCCTGGCAGTTGCTATCGGCATCCCGCTGGGCATCATTTCCGCGGTGCGCAGCAATTCTTTTGTGGATGTCTTCACCATGATTGGCGCCAACATCGGCGTTTCCATGCCGGTGTACTGGCTGGGGCTGATGCTGGCTTATCTCTTCGCCCTCAAATTACGCGGCACCCCGCTGTGGCTGCCGCCTTCGGGACGGTTGAGCGCCGGTGTCGCTCCCGTGCCCTTTTACGAATTCTATGGCTGGCAGGTGGACCCCGAAACCCTGCGTTATCACGTCCTGGAGTTTCTCTCCAACCTGTATATCCTGGATGCCATCTTGACGCGTGACTGGGCGGTGCTGGGAGATGCCCTCAAACATTTGATTTTGCCGGCCCTGGCGTTGAGCACCATTCCGCTTTCCATCATCGCCCGTATGACGCGCTCATCCATGCTCGAAGTGCTGGGGCAGGATTACGTGCGCGCAGCCCGCGCCAAGGGGCTTTATGAACGCGTGGTGGTGCTCAAGCACGCCTTCCGCAACGCCCTGCTGCCCATCGTCACCATCATCGGTTTGCAGTTGGGCACACTCTTTGCGGGCGCCGTCCTCACCGAGACCATCTTCGGGCTGGCGGGTGTGGGGCGCATGCTCTTCGAGGCCATTACCGCCCGCGATTACCCCATCGTGCAGGCCTTCACGCTGGTGATTGCCATCGGCTACGTGGTCGTCAACCTGCTGACCGACCTGTCTTACGCATTCATTGACCCGCGCATCAAACTGGAGTAACCCGCTCATGGCATCCATTCCTCAACTTTCTCCCGAAGGCATCAGCGCCGAGGATTACCGCAAGAACAGTTTGTGGCGGCTAATGTTGCGCCGCATTTTTCGCCAGCGCTCCGCCGTCATTGGGCTGAGCATC
>DAOTWV010000037.1:0-2284 GCA_034435695.1 Anaerolineales bacterium
ACGATGACCAGACTCAGGAACTGGCGCGCGTGGTGGCGACACTGCACGACCTGGCCGGAGCATGAGCGCGGGCAGGGTCCAATCCGCCTCAGCCCTCTGCTTGTGCGGACAAGCCAAAGGCGTGTCCTACAGCGCCGATGCTTCCGTTTCTCAACCAAATTTTGCGAACATCAAATTCCAGAGTTTACCCTGACCTGTAAACTTTGCCCTACTGCAATGCAACCCAGAAGGCTGTCCTGAGAGAGCCAAAGTCAAAGGCCGGGCAAAGCCCGGCCATGTGGTTTCAGCCATCGTTCTCGGCCGCTGGAAGCACGCCCTGGGGTTCGACGTGCACCGTGACGCGCTCCAGACGGGGAAAGCGCGTCAGGAGGGCGCGTTCCAGCATTTCGGCCTGGGTATGGGCTTCATCAAGCGAAAAATCATCCGGCAGGGCTATTTGCAAAGCGGCGCTGACATGCCCTGCTACGGGGCGTACCTGCACGCTGCGCACTTCGGCAACAGGAACCTGCGCCGCCGCGAAGGAGCGCACTTCCGCCACGGTGGGCGCGATGACCGGTTCGGAAGTCGTCAGGATTTGCGCCGGCAGCGGCTCCAGATGGGTGATGATGGCATGGATGCGCGGCCAACGCTGACAGGCGCGTTGCTCGAAAGTTTCTGCCACGTCGTGCGCCTGACGCAGCGAAACATCCGGCGGCAATTCCAGGTGCAATTCGACATCGTAACCGTCCTCCTCGTTGAGGTGCACGTGCAGGTCGTGCATCCCCAGCGCCATGGCATCGGCAATTTGACGCAGGTCATAGGCCAGGCTGTGCCAGTCATCGGGTTTCTCCAGTTCTGGCCGTCCCGGCTCGACATGCACCAGCACCTCCACCACATTGTCGAAGGATTCTTTCAGGCGCGCTTCCACTTCCGAGGCCACCGCGTGCGCCTGATGTGTACTCATGCCGGGGTACACCTTGACGTGCAGGTCTACGAAAACAGCGGTGGGCGTGCCTCGTGAGCGCACCCGATGGACGTACCACACGCCGGGTACCTGCATCACGATTTTCTCTACGGCTTCCGGCTCCAGCATTACGGCATCGGTCAGCCAGCCGGCGGCATCGCGCAGGATTTCCGCCGCGGCGCGCAGAATGAGCACAATCACCACCAGCGCCACGGCCACATCCAGCCATGCCCATCCCAGCCAGACTCCCGCCAGGGAAGCCAGTACGGAGAGGGTAACGAACAGGTCGGTTTTGGTGTGTTCGGCGTCTGCCAACAGGATGGGGGAGTTGTAACGCTTTCCTAAACGCGTTTCGGCAATGACAATCAGCAGGTTGACCGGGAAAGTGAGCGCCACCAGTCCCACGGTCAGGGGGGTGAGATGCGGCGCGGCCCCGCCCTGCACCCGCTCGATGATGGCCTTCAGGATTTCCCACGCCGCGGCCAACAGCAGGCCGCCAATGGCCAGCGAACCCAAAGTCTCGTAGCGGCGGTATCCATAGGGGTGACGGTCATCTGCCGGGCGGGCTGCCAGTCGAATGGCCGCCAGCCCCACCAGGTTGGAGGAAGAATCAACCAGGGAATGAAACCCGTCGGCCACTACGGCCAATGCGCCAGTCAGAAGCCCCAGGGTGATTTTGAGTGCTGTCACCGCCAGGTTGGCCAGCAAGACGCCCAGCAGCACCCGGCGGACGGTCGTGTAGGTTTGGTCAGAAGCATGCATGGGGTGATTGTACCGCGGTCTCTGGAGATTCCAGATTTTCTTCTGCGCAGGACATTCCTGTCCGGCAAGAGGAGCGCGAACCAATTCTGACTATCAACCCCCTCTGGAATGCCCTGTAGGACAAGGCTGCGCCTTGTCCCGGCCGCACATTCCTGTCCGGCAAGAGGGGCGGGAAAGCCCGAACCAACCCAGACTACCCCTCTGGAATGCCCTGTAGGACAAGGCTGCGCCTTGTCCCGGCCGGACATTCCTGTCCGGCAAGAGGGGCGGGAAAGCCCCCGTGTGCAGACGGGCTGGAAAGCCCGTCCCACAAGCGGCCTACCAGGAACATTTTTTGCCTGCACCGGTTGTCATGAAACCGTTTCCGAAACCCCACAATCGTGATACACTTTTGCACACCACCAATTCAGCGAAAAACGAAGAAGGAGGTCTCGTTATGCCCAAAACCAAACGCGCTGCCCCCTCCATTGCGGGGTTGACAGCCGAGGAAATCATCGCCGATTACCGCCTTGCCTACCGCAGCCGACAGGCCAGTCTGATTGGACGCCGCGAGGTGCTGAGCGGCAAGGCCAAATTCGG
>DAOTWV010000038.1:0-1698 GCA_034435695.1 Anaerolineales bacterium
CCCCGGTTTGACCGAGCCGCCATACAACACGCGCACCCCCTGGGCAGCCTCAGCCCCCCAAAGGGATTCCAGCGCCGGACGAATGACCTCGGCAACCACGCGCTGGGCGGCATCCGGGTCACACGCCAGGCCGGTACCAATCGCCCATACCGGCTCGTAGGCAATCATCAGGCCTGTGGGCGCGGGCAAGGTGACGCCAGTCAGCCCATCCCGTACCTGGCTGGCAACCACGGTATCCGTTTGGCCGGCCTGGTTCTGCTCTAGCGTCTCGCCTACGCACACGATGGGGGTCAGGCCATGCGCCAGGGCCGCCTGCACCTTCTTGTTGACTGTAGCATCCGTCTCACCGAAATACGCCCGCCGCTCGGAATGCCCGATGATGACGTACTGACACCACTCAGCCACCATCGCCGGCGCGACTTCGCCGGTGAACGCACCGTGTTCTTCCCAATGCATGTTTTGCGCGCCCAGGCCGATATCGGTGCCTTCCAGCAGGGCGCGAGCAGCCATCAGAGCAGGGAACGGCGGCGCGACGATTTTCTCCACACCCTGCACCTTTTGCAGTTCCGGTACCAGTGCGGAAAGCAGCGCCCGTGCCTCCGACACGGTTTTGTTCATCTTCCAGTTACCTGCCACAACAGGGGTTCGCATTTTCACACCTCGGGGGAAAATTCGTGGAACTCCCCCACCCTGGCCCTCCCCCTAAGTGGGGAGGGGACGTTGAGGGGAGAATTCGTGCACATTCGTGCTATTCGTGGAAATTCGTGGAACTCCCTCACCCTGGCCCTCCCCCTAAGGGGGAGGGGACGTGAGGGGAGAATTCGTGCACATTCGTGTTATTCGTGGAAATTCGTGAAAATTCGTGGACTCATTCGTGGACATCGTCCAGCGCGGCCAGGCCGGGCAGCACCTTGCCTTCCAGCATTTCCAGCGAAGCGCCACCGCCGGTGGAGATGTGAGTCACCTTGTCAGCCAGACCAGATTGCTTGACCGCAGCCACCGAGTCACCGCCACCGATGATGCTCACAGCGCCGCTCGCGGCCACGGCTTCGGCAATGCCAAAGGTGCCTTTGGCAAAGTTGGGCATCTCGAAAACGCCCATCGGGCCATTCCAGACCACGGTCCTGGCCTGCGTAATCACCCCGGCGTAGGCCTTGACCGTCTCCGGGCCGACGTCGAGGATGCGCCAGCCCGCCGGCACGTCACCGACCGGCATCACGCGCTGCTGCGCGTCGTTGTCGAAGGCGTCGGCAATCACCACGTCCACCGGCAGGTGCAGTTTGCCACTCGCGCTTTCCAGCAGTTCACGGGCGGTTTCCAGGGCATCGTCTTCAACCAGCGAGTCGGCCACATCGTAGCCCTGCGCCTTGAAGAAGGTGTTGGCCATGCCGCCGCCAATCAGCACATGGTCGGCTTTGGTCAGCAGGTTGCGGATTACACCAATTTTGTCACTGACCTTGGCCCCGCCCAGGATGGCCACGAAGGGCTTTTCCGGGCTGGCAATCGCCTGCCCCAGGTAGCGGATTTCCTTTTCCATCAGGAAACCAGCCACCGCAGGCAGGTGCTGCGCCACACCCTCGGTCGAAGCGTGGGCGCGGTGCGCCGAACCAAAGGCATCGTTGACGTACAGTTCAGCCAGAGATGCCAGCGCACGCGCCATTTCAGGGTCGTTCTTCTTTTCGGCCTTGTGGAAGCGGG
>DAOTWV010000039.1:0-9025 GCA_034435695.1 Anaerolineales bacterium
GAGAGCATCGCCGGCGAAACGCTGACCGCCATCCTGACCCGCCGCTGGACGCCGGACGTCAAGGCGCGCATCCTGGAAAGCCGCGCCGGCCTGGGACGCCTTCTGACGCAGGCCATCGCCGCCGCGGAGCGCCGTCCGCGCGCCCTGCTGCAGGCTTCCGCGGTCGGCTACTACGGCGACGCCAGCGACCGCGAGGTGGACGAGAGCGTCCCGCCCGGCGACGACTTCCTGGCGCAGGTCTGCCTGGCCTGGGAAGATTCCACCGCCGAAGTGGAAGCGCTGGGCGTGCGCCGCGTGGTGCTGCGCACCGGCCTGGTGCTGGCCCGCGATGGCGGCATCCTGCCGGTCATGCTGCTGCCGGTGCGCTTCTTCGTCGGCGGGCCGCTCGGCAGCGGCAGGCAGGCCGTCCCCTGGATTCACCTGGCCGATGAAGTGGCCGCCATCCGCTTCTTGCTGGAAAACGAAAACGCCTCCGGCGCGTACAACCTGACCGCGCCCCAGCCGGTGACGCAAGCGGCCTTCACCCGCACCGCGGCGCGCGTGCTGCGGCGCCCGGCCATCGTCCCCGCGCCGGCCTTTGCCCTGAAACTGGCGCTGGGCGAGAAGGCCGCCCTGGTGCTGGAAGGGCAGCGCGCCGTCCCCCGGCGTCTGCTGGAGGCCGGTTTTGCGTTCCGTTTCCCCGACCTGGAAGCCGCGCTACGGGATTTGCTGGCGTGATTTGCGAAGGCATTGCCTCGCACTGCCCAACCAAAGTTGCTTACGGTTTGCGCCCCCGTTTTTTTGGGGATGGGTTTCCTCGCGATACCCATTTTTGGGGCAATTTCCGGCTCACGTTCCTCGTTCATGGGGAGCGTGCATCTCCGCCGCCAGCAGGGTGCGGCATGTACTCAGCCGTTCCAGCGCCACCTGTCCGATGGGGACGAGCAGCGCGGCGGCGAAGGCGCACTCGGCGCGCATTTCCTCGCGCAGGCGTTTGGCGTCGAAGCGAATCAGGCGGCAGGGGGTGGACGTTTTGGCTGTGGCTGTCAGGCGGTACGGAGGAATGGCCGCCGACATGCCCAGCACCCCGCCTGCCTCCACGTTCCCTACGTAAAAGGACAATTTGATGTTGGAGTCGAACTGGTCTTGGGCCTCGTCGTACAGTTCGACGTTCCCCTCCAGTAGCAGGTACATGGCATTGGCCGGTTCTCCGCGCTCGAAAAGCGTTTCTCCGGCGGGAACCTGGATTTCTTCGGCCAGCATCGCCAGCCGCTTCAACTGGGTGGCGTTGAAGTGGCTGAAGAACGGATAGCGGCGCAGTATTTCGGGGGAAATCATAACAGTCTCCTCACGGTTTCCTGGGCCTGGGGGATGGCCGATTCGATGGCCGGGGTCAGTTCTTCGGAGAGACGCAGGGTGACGCGGGCGGCAATCCCGACCACGTCTATCCGCCGGGGGACGGGAAATCCCAGGCGGCGCGCCATTTCCAGGGCGTGTGGCAGCGAGGTATCGTGGCTGGAATTCAGATGTCCGGCATCGGGAGCAGGGACGGCCTCTATCGGGCAGGTGAACACCGTGCCTGCCGGGTGTTCCGGCGTGTCGAAGGCATCCACGACGACGACATGCGCATAGCCAAGCATGGTTTCCATCAGGCGCAGACCGCCCGCCGCCAGGCAGACGGCCTCCACACCTTCGGGCAGTCCCTCCTCTTGCAGGCGTTCCACCACCCGCCAGCCTGCCGCGTCGTCCCCCAGGATGGGGTTGCCCAGCCCGACCAGCAGCGTGGCGTTGGCTTTCTCGTCATGGGATACCATCCGGGTCACCTGGGTGCTAACAAAATTGCCGCAATGTCTTCACTGTCTTGCCGCGCGCGTCCCGGATGACGACCTCCAGCGGCATTTGCCCCGGCAGGGAATGGGTGGCGCAGGACATGCACGGATCGTACAGGCGGAAAGCCATCTCGATGCGGTTGAGCAGCCCTTCCGTGACGACCTCTCCGGCGCGGATGAAAGCGCGGGCCGCTTTGGTGATGGACATGCTGATGGGGGCGTAATTGTTGGTGGTGCCCACAATCAGGTTGGCTTTGGTGATGATGCCGCGTTCGTCCGTCCAGTAGTGATGCGTCAGCGTGCCGCGGGGCGCTTCCACGATGCCCACCCCCTCGGAGGGGGGCGCGGTGGGGACGGTATGCACTTTCGGGCTGGTGATTTCGGGGTCGGTAGCCAGTTCAACCCAGCGTTCCGCGGCATAGAGCAGTTCAATCAGCCGTGCCCAGTGCGTCGCCAGGCGGTGATGCACCGGCTTCCCGCCCAGGGTCTCGAAGAAGCGCTCGTATTGCTCCTGCGCCAGCGGGGTCGCCATCCCGTCGCTGGCGTTGAGCCGCGAGAGCGGTGTGGCGCAGTACACGCCCGAATCCACTCCGTCCACGAAACCCTTCCAGCCGATTTTCTTCAGGTAGGGGAATTTCAGGTACGTCCAGGGTTCGACGTGCTCGGCAATCCACTCGCGGTACTCGTTGGGGGCGTATTTGCCGATGCGCTCTCCCTCCGGCGAGACCACGCTGACCATCCCGTCGTAAAAATTGACCCGGTTCTCCGCGTCCACCAGCCCGATGTAGTAGGTGCGGTGGGTGTAGATGTCGCTCAAAATCAGGTCGCGGTACTCCGGGTTGCCCAGCACGATTTCATCGAAGAGACCCAGGGCGAATTGGGCGAATTCCACTGCCCAGCGTCCCATCGTCTCGATTTCCTGGCGTTCCTCCTCGCTGAGGCACTTCGTCATCCCGCCGGGGATGGCCGTAGCCGGATGGATTTTGCGTCCCCCGATGATTTCGATGACGCGGTGCCCGTATTTGCGCGCCTGGATGACCTGGCTCCCGATTTCCAGCCCCACCTTGTGAATCACGCCCAAGATGTTGCGCTCTGCGACGGGGGCATCCGGCCCCATGATGAAATCCGGCCCCCCCAGGGCGAAGAAATGGGTGGTGTGGTCGGTGACGTAGAAGGCGGAGTAGAGCAGTTCGCGCAGTTTTCTGGCCGCTGGGGGCGGGGTGACGCCGTAAACCGCGTCGATTGCTTTGGCCGCCGCCATGTGGTGCGCTTCGGGGCACACCCCGCAGATGCGGTTGGTTATCTGGGGCATCTCCTCCACGGGACGCCCGACGACGAATTGCTCGAAGCCGCGCAGTTCCGGGATTTGCAGGTAGGCGTTGGCGACCTCGCCCTGTTCGTCGAGGAAAATCTCGATTTTACCGTGCCCTTCCAGGCGGGTAATGGGGTCTATCGTGATTCGGTTCATGGGTTGGTCAGTTCATTGGTTGGTGGGTGCGATGCACCTTGTACGGCCTGCCGCCCCCGCCTCAACAGCGAGCCGGCCAGGTTGAAGCGGTAGAACGCACCGGCGGGGTCGGGGATGCCGTCCAGGATGCGCTCGATTTCTTCGGGGTCGCGGCTGTCTATCACGGAGGCGACTGCGCTCATCAGGCGTGCTCCGTAGTCCACCACGCCCTCGGATGGGCCGTAACAACCGATGCAGGCCGCGCCCGCCAGGGGACACAGCGCCCCACAGCCGTCGCGGGTGGCCGGCCCGGCGCACAGGATGCCCTGTTCCAGCAGACAGATTTCGGGGTCCACCGGCCCGTCCTGAATGCGGCGGAAGGCACGGATTTTCTTCACATCCCGTTTGCGGGGACACTCCTCGCAAACGGTGGAGATGCCCGCCCCCAGCACGCTGCCTTTGGGGGGCAGTTCCGCCTCACCCCGCAGGGCGGCGAAGACCACGTCCAGCACGGCGGCTATCTGGCGGGATTCGGGGGGACAGCCGGGGATGACGTAATCCACCTCCACCACCTGGTCGAGGGTGCGCAGGGTGGGGGAGAACTCCGGGAGGTGCAACTCCCCTTCGGGGACGGCAGTCCGCTCCAAAGGGAGTCTGCCTTCCGGGTTTTCCGTCGTGGGGCCGGCATAGACTGTCTCGAAGAGACGTTCCCGCGGGTAGAGATTCGCCAGCGCGGGCACGCAGCCCTCCGAGGCGCAGGAGCCGAAGGCCACCAGGATTTGCGACTTGCGGCGCAGCAGGTGCGCCATGTGCTCGTTCTCCTCGTTGCGGATGCCGCCGTTGAAGAGCGTCAGGGTGATGTCCCCGTCAGGCAGGGCCTCCACGTCGGCGTATTTGGCGTCCACGGCCACCGGCCACAGGACAATCTCGAAAGTTTCGTCCACTTCCAGAATTTTCTCGTGGATGTTGAGCACGGCGATGTCGCAGCCGCCGCAGGACGCGCCCCAGTACATGGCGAATTTGGGCTTGCTCATGGTACGGCCTCCAGTTGAGCGGTTTCAGGGCGGGGTTCGAGGTGGGGTTCGGGGCGGGCGTTCCAGCGCAGCGGCCCCAGGGCGCGGATTTCTTCCGTGAATTGGCGGATGGCCTCGGCCAGTTGCAGCCCCTCGGAAGCGCTGGCCCACACCAGTTTGACGCGCTCCGCTTCGATGCCCAGACTTTGAAGCGTGCGGCGCAGGAGGTGATAGCGTCGCAGCGCTTTGTAGTTTTGTTCCAGGTAGTGGCACTCGCCGGGATGGCAGCCGGTAATCAGCACCCCGTCCGCGCCCTCGGCCAGCGCCTTGAGCACGAAAGTGGGGTCCAGCCGCCCGGAACACATCAACCGCACCAGCCGGATGTTGGGCGGGTATTTGGTGCGTGAGGTCCCCGCCAAATCCGCAGCGCGGTAACTGCACCAGTTGCAGGTAAAGCCGATGAGAACGGGTTCGAAGGAGGTCATAGTCGGTTAGTCGTCTGGTCGGTTAGTCGGTTAGTCGGTTAGTCGTCTGGTCGGTTAGTCGGTTAGTCGTTTAGTCGTTTGGTCGGTTAGTCGGTTAGTCGTTTGGTCAGTTAGTCGTTTAGTCGTCTGGTCGGTTAGTCGTCTGGTCGGTTGGTCTGTCGTCCGTTGTCCGCTGTCTGTCGTCCGTCGTCCGTCGTCCGTCGTCCGTGGTCCGTCGTCCGTGGTCTGTCGTCTGTCATCCACTGTCTACGGTCTCCGTTCCACCGTCTCCCTCACATCCCACAACAGGCCCTCGATTTGCGCCAGTACCTGGGCATTGCTGAAGCCCGTACCGCTGATGGCTCCTGCCGGGCAGGCGGCCACGCACGTGCCGCAGCCCTGGCACAGGGCGGGATTGATTTCGGTGACGCGGCGGTCATCGTGGAAGGAGATGGCGTTGAAAGGACACAGGCCGTTGCAGATGCGGCAGCCGGAGCAGCGCGCCTCGTCCACCGAAGCGCGGATGGGTTCCATGCTCATTTCGCCAACCTGGATGTGCCCCAGGACGCGGGCCGCAGCCGCCGCGCCCTGCGCCACGCTGGTGGGGATGTCTTTCGGCCCCTGGCAGGCCCCGGCGATGAAAATGCCCTCCGTCATCGTGGCGACGGGGTCCAGTTTGGGATGTTTCTCGGTGTACCAGCCGTTGGCGCTGCACGAGATGCCGAACAGTTTGGCCGTTTCGTAGGCGTCCCGCTGGGGTTCCAGCCCCACCGAAAGGATGACCATATCCACCGGGATGCGGCGCTGCCGCCCCGCCAGGGTGTCTTCCACCTGGACGATGAGTTTGCCTTCCTCACCGGGCAGGCGGGCGGCGTCGGTTATCTCGGCCACCTTGCCGCGCACCATGTTGGCCCCCTCGCTCAACACGCGTTGGTAGAACTCGTCGTAATCCTTGTAGGCGGTACGCATGTCGATGTAGAAGTTGTACACTTCCGCTCCGGTGCGCTCCTTGACCAGATGGGCGAACTTCAAACTCTGCATACAGCAAATCACCGAGCAGTAATTGTTGTAGCGCCGGTCGCGGCTGCCCACGCAATGCACGATAGCCACGCTCTTGGGCCTTGTCTTGCCGTCCCGCAGGACGATTTCGCCTCCCGTAGGCCCGGCGGCGTTGCTCATCCGCTCGAACTCCAGACTGGTGAAGACGTTTGCCAGCCGCCCGTAACCGTACTGCGGGATGCGCCGCGGGTCGAAGGTCTGGAAGCCGGTCGCCAGGATGATGTTCCCTACCTCCACGGTGATTTCCTCGTCCTGCTGCTCGAAGTCAATCGCTCCGGTGGGGCAGAAAATCTGGCAGGCCTTGCACTTGCCCTTGATGAAGTAGGTGCAGTTCTCGGTGTCTATCACCGGATACTTGGGGACGGACTGTGGAAAAGGCGTGTAGATGGCCTTGCGGTAGCCCAGCCCGGCTTCGAAGACCGTATCCAGCACCCTCTTGGGGCACTTCTCGGTGCAGATACCGCAGCCGGTGCACAAATCCTCGTCCACGTGGCGCGCCTTTTTGCGGATAGTCACCTGGAAGTTGCCCAGCGAACCCTCCACGCGGGTCACTTCGCTCCACGTCAGCAGGGTGATGTTGGGATGTTCACCCACATCCACCATCTTGGGGGTCAGGATGCAGGCCGCACAATCCAGCGTGGGGAAGGTCTTGTCGAACTGCGCCATGTGCCCGCCGATGCTGGCTTCCCGTTCCACCAGGTACACCGGATACCCGGCGTTGGCAATCTCCAGTGCGGCCTGGATACCGGCGATACCGCCGCCCACGACCAGCGTGCGCTTGTGGATGGGGACGCGCAGCGGGTCGAGCGGTTCATCGTAACGCACCCGCTTCACCCCGCCGGCCACAATCATCTTCGATTTTTCGGTTGCCGCCGCCCGGTCGGTATGTACCCACGAAGCGTGTTCCCGAATGGAGACCAGTTCGCACAGGTAACCGTTCAGCCCCGCCTTTTCGCAGGCCGCCCGGAATGTCTTCTCGTGCAGATGGGGGGAGCAGGCTGCCACCACCACCCGGTTCAGCCCCAATTCCTGAATATCCTTCTGGATGAGTTCCTGCCCCAGACTGGAGCACATGAACTTGTAATCGCGGGCCACCACCACGCCCTCGCTCTGCAGGGTCTGCTCAGCCCAGGCGCGCACCTCTTCCACGTCCACCATGTGGGCGATATTGCTTCCGCAGTGGCACACATATACCCCGATGCGAGGAGAATCGGAATTTACAGCGCTCATGATTGCTCATCCTCCGGCATGGAGGGCATCGGCAGCCCTTCGGGTTTCTTCCTGCGCCGCCGACTCCCTTTGGGCGGCTCCTGCGGTGGAGGAGTTTCCACCCCGATATGTGCCAGCGCTTCCCCCGCGCTGACCAGTTCCAGCCCAATCCCCAGGGATTGGGGTTCCAGCCCAAAGGCCAATCCCATCAACTGCGTGAAGTACAGGATGGGAATCTGGAAGCGTGTCCCGAAGTGGCGGTTGACGTCGTGCTGGTAGGCATCCAGGTTGAGTTGGCACATCGGGCAGACGGTCGCAATCAGGTGGGCGTCGTATTGTTCGGCCCCGTAGAGCAGGCGGCGCAGCAATTCGTAGGCCGTCTCCGGGCCAATCTGGGTCATGTGCCCGCCGCAGCACTGCGTGCGCATGGGGTAATCCACCACTTGCGCGCCCAGGGTGGTCAGCAGGCGGTCGAGTTCGCGCGGCTGGTCGGGGCTGGAGAAACGTCCGTGGTAATCGGGACGCGCCAGCAGGCAGCCCAGGTAGGGCGCGACGCGCAGTCCGCTCAACGGGTGGGTGACGTGCTGGCGGATGGTCTCCAGCCCCACGTCGTTGAGCAGGATGTCCAGCAGGTGGCGCACCTCCAGCGAGCCGGGCTGATAGCGCAACCCGCCCGCATCCAGCGCCCGATTGACCTTTTTGTTCAGCGCCGGGTTTTCGCTCAGGTAGTGGTCGGCTTTGCTCAGGTTGAGATAACACAAACTGCACGGCGCGGTCAGCGTGGTCGCCCCGTTCCCCTGCCGGGCGGCCAGCGCCAGGTTGCGGCTGATGAGGGCGTAAGCGGGAACGGTATCCACGCTCATGTATTCCGTCGCCCCGCAGCAGTTCCAGTCCTTCAGGGAACGCAGTTCCAGGCCGAGTTCCCGGCAGACTGCCTCGGTGGAGAGAGCGTAGGCGCGGGCGCTACTCTCCCACGAGCATCCGGGGTAGAGAAGATAGGCGCTCATTGGGCCGCCTCCATTTCCCTGGCGGCCTGCAGGATGTTCCGCAGGCCTTCCGTATCCTGGATGCGCGTGGGTTTCAATTCCATACGCCTGCGGGCCAGCATTCCCAGCCCCAGCGGAGCCATGCCGGGCAGCCGCAAGGGACGGTGCTTGAGATAGTAGCGGGTCGCCAGACCAAGTTCGAAACTGCGCCCGTAGGATTCCACCATCTCCACGAAGGTGGCGGAGAAATCGGATTCCTCTTCGTGGGCAGCTCCCCGCTGGATGGCGATGTTCTTGAGGGCGTACATGATGTCGGTGATGGGAATTTCCTGCGGGCAGCGCACCACGCACTGGTAGCATGAGACGCAAATCCAGGGTGTGTTACTCCGCAGGACGATTTCATCCATACCGGCGCGCAGCAGGGCGAAGATGGCCCGCGGCGTGTGTTCCATATCCGCTGCCGAAGGGCACGAACCCCCGCATGAACCACACTGGATGCACATTTCCAGACGGGATGGGATGGGGGTTTTGCGTTCCACATCTTGCAGCAGGGGCTGGTTGTCTTCTGTTGCAACAGCGAGGGACAAAAGACACCTCCTGAGAGTGAGCAAGTATGCCAGTGGAAACGTATGCGTGTGGCGCGATTTCCGCCGACCCATTGGGAGGTGGGCCGGGCGTGAGGGGCAAAGACGCGACAATCTGTGCGCTTTGCCTGCGCCAGATGTGGGGGCGGGTATTCCCGCCTCTCGCGCTGAAAGAAAGGTTGGATGTGAGGAAACCTGCGGCGCGTACTCCCCTGAAGCAGGCCGAGTGTCAAATGTGCGGTGGTACAGCCTGTGCGACCTGAATCCGCTAAATTCAGGGTATCAAATTACCAGCAGGTGCGATAGTGACATTTGTCACAATTAGATTATGCGACGTGTCTTGCTCCGCTGGCGCGGGCGAGCGGCATCCCCATGTTTGCAGCCCGCGCCGCGATGTTCCAGTCGGCTGGCCGGGCGATTTTCTTCCATCCGCGGCCACAAGATAAATCGAGTGC
>DAOTWV010000040.1:0-1895 GCA_034435695.1 Anaerolineales bacterium
CCGTTGGTGCTCAAGGGTACCTTTCAGCCTCTATGAAAATGGCTTCCCCGGTGGATGTGCAACAGGATGGCGTCATTCACCCTGCCGACAATCTGATTCAGGGAGGAGATTTCTCCACGACGACCCTGAACAGTGCCTGGGTTGTTTCCGGTACCGCAACCGTGTATTCGGATACAGCATACAGTGGCGTCGGTAGCCTACACCTGGGAACAGTATGTCAAAATCCTTCTTGTTTGCAAGGAGCGGGTACTCTGATTTCTAGCATGGTTTCATACAGGCTAATGGATTCAATAGGGTATGTATTCGATTCAGACCAGAATTTGCACCTGATAAACAATTGGGGCACGTATGCCATGCGTTCCCCGGATGGACAATGGAGTATGTCCAGTGTATGGCCTGATTCAAATTGGGTTAGCGACATCCCCATTGCAGTAGGTCCGGGAAATACAGTTTATGTTTTGCGTTCAGGGGCCCATCCTACGCTGTATACACATTCTCTTGGGGATTCAGCCTGGTATTCTGACACACTTCCATCTGGATGGGGCAGCACATCAAGCTTGGCGGTTGATAGTGTTTCCGGTGATGTCTATGCCAGCATAGGGATGACCCTGTTTCACAGAGACTCAACGGGAAACTGGACGAATATTGGCTCGATATACGGTAATGATATGACCCTGGTCAGTGCCCACGATGGTGGTGTTGACGCCGTTGTCTATACCAAGGATTCTCTTGATATCATGTACATCCACGCAGATGGCACATCCGATCTCCTTGCAACATACCCATACACAGACTCAGCGGTGTATTATTTCTCTTCGCTGCAGGCTGTCCAGAGTTCCTCCGGCAGGATACACATCCTGGCTGGTGGAGTGTATTTTTCGTGGTCGCCGGACGACGGATGGCATCATCCCGTTTACCTGGATAAATCGTCGTACCCATGGATGGTTCCGCTGCTCGGAAACGAAGTAGCGTTTGTGTCCCAGCAAGCAGGAATCGCTTCATCCTTCGATATTTTGTTCTATGACCCCGTAAGCGGGGCTTCGCAAAAGCGGCATCTGCAAGATATTAGTACGCATTTTTCCTCCTTTGGTGTGTTCATCTCTCCTGACAAGACGATATATGCACTTGGAAATTTTGCGTCGTACGAACTGCGTGCCTTGCCTACCCTGACGACCACAGAGCAAACCAGCGTCTCGCAAGCCGTCACCATCCCCGCTGGAATGCCCAACCCCACCCTCTCATTCATGTATGCCCTGCAATCGGCCTCACCCTCCCAAAACTCGGCCTTCCAGGTTGCCGTGACGGATGCCGCCGGGCAGCATACCCTCATGTCCACCAACACCACCACGGCGGGCGCCTGGCAGCACGCCTGGTTCGATATGTCATCCTGGGCCGGGCAATCCATCACCGTCACCTTTGCTCTCTCCCAGCCCGTTGGCGACCGCACCATGAACCTCTACCTGGATGACATCTACCTGGGCGCATGGACGACCCCCGTCATCTCCGACATCACCCCCATCCAACTGGATGCCTGGGATGGCGCTTCCATCGTCATCACCGGTACGAACTTCACCACTCCCACCGTCCAACTTGGCAACTACACCCTCACGGTAATGAGCGTAACGCCGAACCAAATCATCGCCCAACTCCCGGCCGGCATCCCGGCGGGCGCATACCCTCTACGGGTGCAGAATGCCGATGGGCAGGTAGCCGTATCCAAAAAGGATGTCGTCCTCGGCCATCTCATTTACCTGCCGCTGACCCAACGCTAGCCTTTAGCGGTAGCGGGACAGCCCTGGCAACGTCAACGAAATTTGGGTGAATACGCCGAACCACGGTTCAATAGTAGGGCAACTGTTCAACAGTTGCCCTACACGCTCTCTCCAAACACCTGC
>DAOTWV010000041.1:0-18944 GCA_034435695.1 Anaerolineales bacterium
ATGAAAGGGATGAAAGGGATAAGTTCAGCCCGTCGGTTCATCGCCGGGCATGAGTTTCATGCGCATTGTATCCAAAGCCCTGCCCCGAACCTCCCATCCTGCTGCTGGGAAAAAACTTCCGACGGGTGCAGGGAAATGTTGTAGAAGAACCCCCTTCCTGGCCTTCCTCCCCAGGGGGCAGGGCTTTGGATACAATGCGCATGAAACTCACGCCCGGCGATGAACCGACGGGCTGAACTTATCCCTTTCATCCCTTTCATCTTTGTTGACCGAACACAATTACAGCGGTGTGAGAAAACTGAACTTATCCCTTTCATCCCTTCCATCTGTGGTCTAAACGGTAGCGCAGGTACGCGCCGACCTCACGCGGCAGGTTGGTGAGCGTCTCCTGCAGGAAGAAATCGGCCGCTTTCAGGATGCCGCTGGAAAAGGTGGGGTAGGGGTACACCAGGCGGTAGATTTTGTAGAGCGAAATGCCGCGTGCCATTGCCAGCGTGAAGAAGGAAATCATCTCCGAAGCGTGCGGGCCGACGATGGTGACGTGCAGGATGCGCCCGGTCAGGCGCACGGCATCCACGATGAGGAAGCCGTTTTCGATTTCATCGGTGTAGCCGCGGTCGGTGTGGGTCTTGAAATCCACGCGGATGCGGCGCACCGCCTGCGGGTGGCAGCCGCGCCCATCCGGGGGTGTCCCCACCGTGGCGACTTCCGGGTCGCTGAAAGTGGCACTGGGATACAGCGGCTCGCGGCGCGAGACCGGCATCCACGGGAAAGCGATGTGCTGCACCACCCGCCGCCCCTGGGCGTTGGCCGAGTGGGTGAAAGCCGAGGTGGGCGTCACGTCCCCAATGGCAAACACCCCTTTGACGGACGTCTGCCCGTAGTGGTTGACGGCGATGCCGTTGCGGTCGTAGCGCACCCCGGCGGCATCCAGGTTCAGGCGCTCGATGTTGCGCAGCCGGCCGATGGCAATCAGCACCTTGTCCACGTCTGGCAGGGGAATGACCTGCTCCCCCTGACGGATGTGGAGCGTGTTCGTGGCGGGGTCATACGAATCGGCCGTTGCGCCGTAGAACGTGGCGATACCGCGCCGTTCCAGTTCGGCCTGGATGGCCTGCGAGGCCTCCGGGATGGCGCGCGGCAAGGGGCGTTCGTCCAGGGCGAAAACCGTCACCTGCACGCCCAGTTTGTGGAAGGCGAAAGCCATTTCCAGGGCGATGATGCCCGCACCCACGATTGCCAGATGCTTCGGCGCATCGCGCAGGTCGAAGAGGGATTCGTTGGTGAGGGCGCGCTCCTCAGGGAGGCCGGGGATTTCCAGAGGACGCGGCCGCGCCCCGGTGGCAATCACGATGTTCTTCCCCCTGAGGGTGCGCGTGCTCCCATCGGGCTGACTCACTTCCAGGGTGTGCGCATCCCGAAAGGCGGCCCAGCCCTGGATGAAGGTCACGTTTTCCATGCGGCGCACCTCTTCGGTTTCCTTGTCCCGCAGGGTATCGCGCTTGCGGATGACGGTGCGCAGCACTTCGTCGGGGTCATCGCCGGGGCGGAACTGCCGCGCCAGGTGGATGAGCGTCTTGGATGGCACGCAGCCCACGTTGGTGCAATCGCCGCCCACGTGCGCCCCCTCGATGAGCGCCACCGGGTAACCGAGATTTGCCATCCCGACTGCGACAGTCATACCGCCGGAACCGGCGCCAATGACGATGGTGTGGAAAGTTTCAGGGTTCATGGAAATCCTTACGGGGGGGATGGGGTGAGGAGGCAGGGGGATGACTACGGTCTACGGTCCATCGTCTATCGTCCACCGTCCACGGTCTCTTTCTGCTTGAAAAGCCGCGAGAGCGCCAGGCTGACGAGGAAGATAGCCGCCGAGAAGGCCAGGGTACGCGGGTTGAGGCTGGGGAGCGCCCCATCGAAGGCCTCGATGGAGGCGCCAAAGCCGACGAAGGCGATGGTGCCGGGGATGGAACCCAGCGCGGTGGCCAGGATGAACGGCCAGTAACGGATTTTGAGGAAACCGGCCAGGTAACTGACCGCGTCGTAGGGCAGGAAGATGAAGCGCATCACCAACACGGTCTCGAAACTGTTGGCGCGCATCCGGCGGGCGTAGCGTTGAATCAACCCCTCGCTGCCGTCATCCTTCAGCAGCCCCGCGCCGAAGAAGCGCCCCACGAAGTACGCGATGGTGGAGGATGTGTTGCTTGCCAGGATGGTGTAGAGCACCCCCAGCACCGGCCCGAAGACGAAACCGCCGGCCAGCGTGAGTACCGTAGAGGGGAACAAAATCAGCGGGCGGATGGCATACAACAGGATGTACACCAGCGGCCCCCACAGGCCGGAGGTCATGAAATCCAGCAGGCGCTGTACCACCTGCAAGGGGGAGAGGCCGTTGGAAGCCGCGTACCACTGGTAGGCGGCAATCAGCCCCAGCCAGAAGGCCAGGGCAATCCATTTTTGGGCGTGTTTGCGAAGCCGGGAAACGGGCGCGGGGGCAAGGATGTCATTCATCGGGGTTTAGAGGCGGCCTGCACAGGATTTCTTACCTCCCTGCGCTGCCTTCTCACCCTTTTTGGCGTAACGCCCCCACGCAGGCGCCTAACCCCAGCAGCGCCAGGTACGGCAGCAGACCAAACCACCCCAGGAAGGGCGTCAGGCAGGCCAGAAAAAGCACTCCCGTTCCGGCAAGCACTTGTTTGAAACCCGAAGTTCCCGGCAGCAGGTGTTCACCAGCAATACGAACCAGCCCTCCAAGCCCAAAAGTCATCCCAATGCCCCCCAGAGAGAGCACCAGGACAGCCAGCACGCCGGGGATGTCCCCTCCGATGGAAATCAGCACAACGGCAATTCCCCCCAGAAAGACCGTATTGACCACTCCCAGCAGAAAGGCACGCCCTGGGGTACTCTCTGTCTGCAGGCGAACCCGGCTCAAAAAATCCGGGAAAAAAATGTGCAGGGTAAGGAAAAGTGCGGAAAGGGTGATTTCAGTAAAAACGGCCAACAACAGGATACGCAGGATATCGTTCATGGCATTCTCCTTCGGGAATGGGAAGATGAGCGCAGCAGGAGGGCATTCCCGGCAGCCCCCAGCAACAATGTGCATACGAACAAAATCCACACCAGAGAGGTCTCGGCATGCAGGGAAAAATTCGGCAGAGTGGTAATCTCCCAATGCGGAGGCCGCCAGGTCATCCATGTCACCCAGAAAGTGCGCAGATTGATGGAGGGCCAGGCTGGCTGCAGACGCGTTGCCCCCCACGCCAGGGCAAGCAAAGAAACCAGTACCTGCACAACAAGGGAAGGCAGTGGCAGCATCTGAGGGGCAGGCAAGGCCTGCAGCACCAGGGGAGCGAGGTCGCGAGAAAGGCGCGCTTCTGGCAACTGTTCCAGTGCGGTAAAAACCGCCTGGATGCGCTGCAAGCGCGTGCGGCAGGCAGCACAGGTCTGCACATGTGCCTGCACCGTAAGGCTTTCTTGTGGCGAAAGGGCCTCATCCAGCCAGGCGTGTAAAGTTTCTTCGGATGGGTGCATAGTCCACTCAAGAAGGGGTGAGGTGCTGCGCCAGCACCTTCCGGGCACGGCGCAGGTGACTTTTGACCGTGTTGAGGGGCAGGTTCAGGGTTTCGGCAATTTCTTCGTACTTCAAACCCTGGAAGTGCCGCAATTCGATGACAGCCCGCTGGATGTCGCTGAGTTCCCTGAGGGCGCGGCGCACCCTGCGGGCTTCCTCATGCGCTTCGGCTCGTGCTTCCGGGGGGCGCGGCTCCCCTGAGGCAGCATCCATTTCGGGCTGCAGGGGCACCAGCGTGGGGGTACGCTTCTTGCGATGGGTGAGGCAAAGATTGACGGCCACACGGTGTATCCAGGGGCCGAAGGAGCGACTGGCATCGAAGGTTTCCAGACGTTGGTAGCCGCGTAGAAAGGCTTCCTGTGCCATATCTTCTGCGAGGGTGCGCTCCCCTAACAAACGATAGCACAGGTTGAAGACGGAGACCTGATAGCGCCTCACAAGGTCGCCATAGGCCTGCTGTTCACCCTGTCGAACACGCATCACGAGTTCCTGGTCGCTGGGGGAGGGCATGGTTATAGGGTACTACAAAATTTCAGGGCGCATTGTTGCAACGAAATGGAAACTTGATTTTTAGAACACATGTGCTAAAATAAAGGTATGACACTTGCTTTTCCCGAATTTTCTACCTCGCTGGTGAAGCCCTCTCCCCAGCCTGCCACTCCCCCGCTGCGCTACGGGATGCTGGAACGCATTCTGGCGCATGCGGCACCCTTTCCCAATGACACGCTTTTGTTTGGCATGGGTGAGGATGGTTTTCCGCTCATCCTGGAACTGAACGACCCTGGTGCAGGCACATTTGCCCTGATTGGTGACCGGGATAGCGGGCTGCGGAACTTGATGCGCGTGCTGTTGTACTCTTTGGTGTACCTGAATGCACCGGAGCATGCAGCCTTTTATGCCATTGGTGTGGAAACCCTCTGGCTGGATGATTACATCGGATATGCCCATTGCCTGGGGGTGGAACGCGCGTACTACCACGCTGCACGGGAACTCATCTTGCATCTGGTATCCGTATGCGAGGCGCGGCGGGCTGGCAGACATCCTGGGCCCCACGTTGTACTGTTGCTGGATGATTTCCGTGCTTTACTGGCGCGCTTCGATGGGGAAACCCAAAACGATTTACGGTATCTGATGCAGGCCGGCCCGGCACAAGGTATCTGGCCTATAGCGAGCATACACAGCGAAGATATCGGCCATCTGTGGTATGACTGGCAGACAGTTTGGCGAACACGTATCCTGGGACATATCGCAGATGAGCGAATCGCCCGCAAACTGGATGTGGACGGCCTGCCGCGTGCCGCTTACCTGCAGCCAGGACGGGAGTTTGGAACACGGGTACAACGCCGCTGGTTACGTTTCGCCATTCCGGCATTTTACGAACATGAGTTACGCGCCTGATTCCCCGCGGCGCGAAAGGAGGCAAATCATGGACGTTGGCATGTTATGGTTTGACAATACCCCTGGCCGCTCGCTAAAGGAAAAAATCGAGCAGGCAGCAGCATACTACCAGAAGAAATACGGCGAACATCCGAATCTGTGTTTTGTGCATCCCAGCATGATGAACGACGAAAATTCCTCTCCCGGAGGGATGGAGGTGCGCACTGCGCCCACCGTGCTGCCACATCATTTCTGGATGGGTGTAGAGCGCGAGCCATCACTGACTGAGCGCAGCGGTCAACACATTTAGCGCCGTTTCGGCTTCAATTTCCCCGCTTTTGATGGCTTCATCAACATCCAGCAATCGGTGATAAATGGTCTCCAGGGCTTCCAGGGTAAAACGGCCAGCCTGTGGGGTGATTTTGCGCGCCACAAACATCGGCATCCCCACCTGGGCGGCCACATCGTTGACCTGTCCCCCATCATCCAATACTTCGCGTGCCAGCAGAAGCAAACGAAACTGGCGTACAATCATACCAAAGACGAGCAGAGGCGCCTGCTCTTCAAGGAGTTGGTTGAGCAGGCGCAGGGCCTTTCGTCCCTGGCGTGCCCCCAATGCGTCCACCATATCGAACACATTGGCAGAAGTATTGCTGACAGCCAGAAGGTCAACATCGTCCATTTCGATAGGACGAGCGTAGTTGACGTAGGCGAGCAGTTTTTCGCACTCATTGGCGGCAGCACGGGTATCCGAACCGACCAGGGAGGCGAGCATGTCTGCAGCATCAGGAGCGATGCTGCCCCCCTTTTCACGGATGAATGCTTGAATCCAGCGCGCCATGGCTTCGCCTGCAGGTAACAATGCCCCCTTGATGTAGGTGCGCTCAGAATGCTGTCTGGCCCAGGCTATCAACCAGTGGTCTTTTTTGGGCGTCTTGCGGCGGTGTGCACGCCAGTTCAAGCCCGTATCGGCCAGCGGCTCATCGAACCAGAGTACGAGTGCGGTCGTTTCCGGGATGCGTTCCAACACACCGAGAAAAGTTTTGCGCTGAGAGGGGGTCTTTACGCCATCCAGGGGATGCGTAAGCACCACCAGGCGCCTGTCAGCCAGAAAGGGCAATGCGCCAGAAGCATTGCGCAGGTCTTGCAAAGAGGCAGAGCGCCCATCCAGGCGGGTGGTATTCAGGTCTGCCATTCCCTGGGTATCCAGGCGCTCTTGCAGCCGCTGGACGTCTTGCTGCAAGGCGTAATGGTCATCGCCATGCAAAATGTACACGCTGGGGGTGCTCATAAGGCCTCAATTGCGCGTTACCACCCGATGTGCAGGTACTCCTCCACGGGTGGTGCGGCGAATCTCCACTATTTCCAGTTCCTGGGGGTGTCCGCTGGTCGTCACGTGCGCCTGCAACCAGAAACCCAAAGGGCGTGAAAAAATCAGGGCAATGGTTGCCAGCAGTGCAGCCAGGGAAAGGCGTTCTGCTTTATCGCGCCATTCGGGGCCTGCCCCCCACATGGCAAACGCTCCGGCCATGCCGGCCATGCTTCCACTGGTCACGAAATTGGTGCCACAATTGGGATGCACTGCCAGGCCATGTTCGCCATTTTTCATGCGGTGCAGGGCTTCCAATACTGCACTTTCCACTGCTTCGGTGGGAATATCGCCAAGCAGCCAGAAGCCACCGGTATCGGAATGTCCTGCCATGTTGCGCTGCGGAAAGCGTTTTGCCAGGATGTGCAAAGTGGCATGCTCCAGACCATGATTGCGGCGTACCCGCGAGAGGGGTTGCAGTTGCAATAAAGCATTCAAAACAGGCGACATACGACCTTCCTTTGCAGAAAAATGGAAAAAAAGCAGCCTGAGAACGACGTTCTCAGGCTGCAATTGTAACAGAGATGTGGGTCAATCGGCTGCGGCTGGCTGCTGGACACCGACTTTTTTCCCTGCTGTAGCCCGCAGGAAACCGATGTACATCAGCACAGCCCCCAACAGTTCGCTGAGATACAGCCAGTCTCCCAACCCGGCTTTGATGAAAGAGCCTGCCATTGCTGGCATCAGCGCGCCGGCGGCAATCAAAACATTGCCAATCATGCGGTCGAAAAGCACTTGTTTCCGCCAAAACAGGTAGGCGGAATACAGTGCGCCCCCCACAAGTCCCAGCGTGCCGTAAATGTTCAGGATGATGGTCAGGGCAATGGAAAGGCCAGAGCGGGTGAGGATTTCCTTGTACTGCATGGAAACCGGCTGGGAGGGGACATACCCTGCCGCGGCAGCAGTAATCGGCGCGCTGAAGACCAGCACGGCCGCCAGCACCGAAAGTACGGCCAGCACCCCCGTCAATGTCGGAGCAACGTTACGTTTACGCACCAGCAGGTGAATAGACCCCTGTCCCAGCCAGGCAGCCGTCAACATGGCCCCCATCAGGTACCATATTTTGAGCGCAAAGGCATTGAACCCAAACGAAAGCCACACCTCCGTCAGGGTGCCCAGGCCGTACATGACCAATCCCAGGCCCCAAAGCAGCAGGTGGGTGCCGCGCCGGAAGTAGTAGCGCCGCAATACCGCCGCGGCAAAGGCAAAGGTGACCAGGGTAGAGAAAATCGGGAAATAGGTATGCATAAAGCGCCATCCTTTCTTCAAAATAGCATTACTTGCCCGTTCAACACTGCGCAAACCGGATAGAGAGACGCAATGCGCCTCAGGCCGCCGGTGTAATACCCAGTACGGAAAGCCCCACGACAACGAGTGTCAGCACCAGCCCTAAAAGCAGAAGCACCAACAACGCGGCTACCAGCCGGTTTCCCCAGGTAGAGGCTCGAAAACGGGTGGATTCAGGCGTGGTTTTCGTAGGCATGGAAAGTCTCCAACAAAGAAACGAGCACCTCGTCGGTAAAAGCGTTGACTTTTTGCATGGTGACGCGCCACGTCGAGGAAGCGTTGACAGAAGCCGCCTGGTAGGCATCCATGAGGGTTTCGAATAAGGCATTGCGAAAAAACAGGAAAGCGCATACGGCTTCTGTGATGCTCAAACGATTGCTATGCGCTCGCGAGGCGTACTCATACCCCAGCGCACGCGCTTCCGCTGAAGCCTGTTCGGAGGAACTGTTCAGGGCAGCAATCAGGCCTTGCAACAGATTCCGCCCGCTCATACGGTACTGCATACGCGCATGTTCATCCAGCCGTTGATACCAGGCTTCGTTGCTGAGTTGTCCTTCACTGATGCGGAAGCGAATGTTACGCATGGCATGATACAACGAACTGACTACCGCATTAGGATTATCATCCTGTTGGTGTGTCCGCAACCACAAATGAATTTCATCCCTGCGGTAACGGCGGTGCCCTCCCTGCGTGCGGTGTACCGGTAATTCGCCCCGATTAGACCAGTTTCGCACCGTACTGGGGTGTACCCCCAGCAACTCGGCAACTTCCTTCAAACTCATCCACTCTTTTTTCGTGTGTGGCATAGCACTCTCCTGGTATCAAAGCATGGGCACTATATCAAAGGAAAAAGTCCAGGGCAACACAATTTTTGTAAGTTTAAGGTGAGAATTTGGTAAATTTTAGAACTTTTCCCCAACAAACCATTCCCCTGGACGTGCCCGTCCTAAAACCCAACGCTCCGGGATATCCCGGAGCGCTGGCGAGCAAGAGTCATGCTTCCGATTCGTTTTCTGGTGGCGGGCCAAGGGCAATGTGCTCTTCCATTTGAATTTGCCCGCGCAAAAACGCGCCCTCTTCGGTGGCAAATGCCATCGTGGTGACGTTGCCCCACACGCGCCCGGTGCGGCGGATTTCGACCTTTTCCGCAGTAATATCTCCACGCACTGCGCCAGCGACAACCACGGTGTTGGCACGGATATGCGTACTGTTCAGGCGTCCTGTTTCACCAATGACAAGCAAACCGCGCAGGTCAACTTCACCATCCACCACACCTTCCACTCGCACGCCTCCCTCCCCTTTCAGGTCGCCGTGCCAATGGATTCCCGGTCCCAGAACGGTATTCACGCGCACCACCGGCGCAGGACCGCCTGCCGTTGATGATACGTTTGGCTGGTCTTTTTTGCGTCCAAACATCAGGCTTCTTTTTTCTCCGGTAAATCTGTCGTTGCAAGGATATTATACCCGCCATCCACATAAATGACCTGACCGGTGACCTGCGTAGAAAGGTCTGAGCACAGGTAAACGGCCGTGTTGCCTACGTCTTCGATGGTGACATTCTGACGGGTTGGGGTAACTTCCGCAAAATGGCGGTACAAATCCTTGAAGCCGGAAACGCCCGCAGCCGCCAGCGTGCGAATCGGGCCAGCGGAAATGGCATTGACACGTACCCCCAGAGGGCCAAAATCGTATGCAAGGTAACGCACCGAGGCTTCCAGTGCGGCCTTGGCAACCCCCATGACATTGTAATTCGGGGCGACTTTCTCCGCACCGTAGTAACTCAACGTAACCAGTGCGCCGCCACGGCGCAGCAAAGGCTGAAATGCTCCCGCCAGTGCCGTGAATGAATATGCGCTGATTTCCAACGCGGTGCGAAAACCTTCGCGGCTGGTGCGGTAGTACGGGCCTTGCAATTCTTCGCGGTTGGCAAAGGCAATTGCGTGTACCAGAATGTCAATCTCGCCAAAACGCTCAGCGGCTTTTTGCACCACATCCGCAATTTGGGTATCATCGGTGACATCACAAGGCTCGACGAAATCTGCGCCAATGCTCTCAGCCAACGGGCGCACGCGCCGTTCCAGCATGGGGCCAGCGTAACTCAAACCAACCTGTGCGCCATGCTCATGCAAGGCTTTGGCAATTCCCCAGGCAATAGAGCGCTTGTTGGCAACACCAAACACCAGGGCATTTTTTCCGGTCAATAAACTCATGAGGGCCTCCATTCGTTGGACAATCGGATTTTCGCCTGTCGCCGCCTGCGCTTCTCAGGGAAACGGCAGGGATTCTGCCGCCGGTCAATCGCGCACCCGAAAGCGCCAGGGAATACTTTTCCACGGTTCAGGCACAGAGTATAACCCCACACGCGGCCCAATGGTGACGCGCGTATCCGGGACGGGGGTTCCCGCCTCCAGGAACAGTGCCGCCTGAGGAGCACACAAATCCACGCCATTGAAGGCGCCATCTATTCCCAATGCCTGACACAACTTGGCCGGCCCATCCGTCCAGGAGCGTCTTGGACGGCCTGCGCGGCGCGCGGCTATGCGCTCCACCCCTTCCAATGGCTGGATAGCGCGTACCAGCACAGCCGCGGGAAACCCTTCCGCCTCGGTAACGCAATTGAACAACCAGTGCATGCCATAGGTGAAGTACACGTAAGCATGCCCGGGAGGCCCAAACATCACCTTCGTGCGCTCTGTCAATCCCGCGCGGGCATGGCATCCCAGGTCTTCCTGCCCGATGTAGGCTTCGGTTTCGACAATTTTGCCGGAGAGACGCACACCATCCGGTTCGATACGCACCAGGTGCGCGCCAAGCAGGTCACGCGCTACCTGAAGCGTGGGACGCAGGAAGAAATCTCTCGACAAACGCATAGGGATAATTTTAGCGCGAAACGGGGCGGGTAGGCGTGCGATTGAAGCGCGGGTCTCGTTCCAGCGTCAGGCGCAAGCCATCTTCCAGAGAAACGCGCGGGGTATAGCCCAGCAAAGTAGCGGCGCGCGAGATGTCGGCGCACATACGCGCCACCCCGCCGCCCGTGTGGGAATTCTCCACGACTGTGGCATGCCCTCGGGTCAACTTGAGCGCCAGGTCTACCAGGTCTCGTACGCTGGTTTCCGTACCGCTGCCGACGTTGATGATTTCATTGACTGCCCGCGAGGCGGTTGCCGCTGCCACCATGGCGCGAACCACATCGTCCACGAAAACGTAATCCCGCGTTTGTTTTCCATCGCCATGCACCACCAGCGTACCGCCGCGCAACGCCTGCCGCAAAAAGTTGGGGATGACCGGCGGATGCGAGGCGGGCAAATGCTGCCCCGGCCCGTAGGCATTGAACACGCGCAGCACCACCGTCTCGATGCCCCACAGCGCCCCAATGGTACGCACATAAAACTCACCAGCCAGTTTGGAAACAGCATACGGAGAACGCGGCTTGGGACGCATGTCCTCCCGCAAGGGCTGCTGCATCTGGTCGCCATACACTGCCCCAGAGGAGATGTACACCACACGTTTGACCCCCACGTCGCGCATGGCTTCCATCAAACTCACCGTTCCCCCGACATTCACGGCATTGTACTCTCGCGGGTAGAGCACCGATTCGGGAACGGAGACGCGCGCCGCCAGATGATACACACAATCCACGCCCTGCAACAACGTCCACAGTTTTGGGCGGTCGTTGACATCGCCACGTGTAAAAAGCACATCATCGTACAGCGCGCTGGGGTCGCCGGTAGAGAGGTCATCCACGCCGCGCACCTCGTGTCCTTCGCGCGCCAGGGTATTTGCCAGCGCAGCCCCCAGAAAACCGGCTGCACCTGTTATCAGAAAAATCATAAGGGATTCATCCTTTGTTCACCGGATGATTTGCCAGCCAATTGCCAGTTTCTCTGCTTCCAGCAAAGCACCCGGTATCTTTCCTTTCACGTTTCAAACTGATTATAGCCCATCTGGTAAAATGCTCGCAATGCGAAACCATTTCAAGCGAACCTTGCTCTCCCTGCTGGCGCTGGCGCTCTTGCTGGGCGGCAGCGTTTTACAGGCCGGGGATGTGCAACAACAGGCCCGCGCTTTCACCCGCCCCATAGAGTTCAACTTCAATCGCTGGATTTTCCAGGCCGTGTGGAGCAAGTGGGAACAACTATCGCTGGGGGGAGCACAATTTCTACCCGCCGAATCGCGCACGTCACTCGTGGAAACTTACCTGCAGGCCGTGAGAGATTCGGCGCAGGCGGAACGCGACTTACAGGATGCCCTCGCCGACCCGGAAAAGGCGCAATCGGACGAGGAGATAGGGGAACTGCGCGCCCGCCGAAATGCGCTGCAAGCCCAAAGGGACGCGCTGTCCCCCTGGGCGGAATCCGTGCTGGAATTTCAGGTGAGCGCGGCGCTTTCTCAGGCTGGCCTCACCTTCCTGGGGCAGCCGATTCCCCCCGTCCTGTTCCATATCACCCAACCTCCGCAGGCGCTCATCACCTCCCCGCGGGAAAAAATCGAAATGCAGGCCGATATTTCCATAGACCCCGACCTGAGTATCGAGGAGGTGCAGCAACTGGAAGCAAATGTGGAAGCCCGCCTGGGGGTTTCCGCGCTGGTGGTGCGCATCGGCGGCATTGGCGTGTACCCCACGATGGTGCTGCAAAGCAGCGATATCAACTGGTTATGCCAGACCGTCGTCCACGAGTGGACACACAACTATCTGCAATGGCATCCACTGGGCATACGCTACGGGGCGACACCCGAATTACGCACTATCAACGAGACAACCGCCAGTATCGCCGGCGAAGAAATCGGGCGCATGGTGGTGGCTACCTGGTACCCCGAAGCATTGCCGCCCCCTCCGCAACCAGCGCAAAATACCCCGCCGGCTTCACAAACCCCGCCGCCTTTCGATTTCCGTGCCGAGATGCACCACACGCGCGTGATGACCGACGCCTTGCTGGCGCGGGGAGAGGTGGAGCGTGCCGAGTGGTACATGGAGGTGCGCCGCCGCTTCCTGTGGGAACACGGGTACCACATCCGTAAACTCAACCAGGCCTACTTTGCCTTCCACGGGGCCTACGCGGCCGGGCCAGGCGGCGGGGCCGCCGGCAACGACCCGGTAGGAGAGGCTGTACGCGCCCTCCGGCAGGCCAGCCCTTCGGTTGGGGCTTTCGTCCGCCGCATTGCCTGGGTGTTCACCTATCAGCAATTGCGCACGCTAAGCAGCAAGTAGGTGGTACAATGCGGGGAGTCTGTACGGCGGTGCGGCGAACCCTATCGCCCAGAAAGCGTATCCAGCGGCGATGCGCAGGACAGGCGCGGCCATACCACCGTAAACAACGCCCCATAAGTGGATAGAGTCTCGCGGTGTTTTTGGGATGACCGATACATCCGACAATCGTACAGAAGGAGTTTTCAGCATGAAAAAAGCGTTTCTGGCCGTGTTCTTTGGGTTGGCGCTCCTGTTGAGCGCCTGTCAGGCTGAGGCAACCCCTCCGCCAAGCACGCCAACGGCAACCAATGCCCCCGTACCGACCAACACAAGCGCTCCACCACAAGCCACGCAACCGCAGCAGGCAGAATCCACGCCTGAACCCCCACCACCAGGCTGCACCGTAGTAACGCGCTCCATCATCCCCACCGGGGAATCTCCTTTCCCGACGGTACAGGATGGCGAGTGGCAACTCGGCCCCGACGACGCAGCGGTAACCATCATCGAATACAGTGATTTTCAGTGCCCCTACTGCGCGCAGACCGCCCCTGTGCTGAGACAACTGCAGCGCGATTACCCCCAAGACGTGCGGCTGATTTTCCGGCACTTCCCCCTGGTGAAAATCCACGAAAAAGCCCGTCTGGGTGCGCAAGCCGCCGAGGCCGCTGGCGCACAGGGCGCCTTTTGGGAAATGCACGACCTGCTTTTCTCCACTCAGCCCGAATGGAACGCCATGACTGAAGCCGAATTTCAAGACTGGCTGGTGCAACAAGCCGAAACGCTGGGGTTGGATAGCGAAAAGTTTCGCACCGATTTGCTTTCCGAAGAAAACGCAACCATCTCGCAAAAAGCCTGGGATGACGGCCTTGCCCTGGGGTTGACCGGCACCCCAACGCTGGTTATCAATGGGCAGTACTACAGCGGCCCGCGCGATTACTGGAGCCTGTCGGCGATTGTCAAACTGGTCAAACTGGAAAAGCAGCAATTCACCCAATGCCCACAAATGTCTCTGGATTTGACCAAACAGTACATCGCCACCCTGCACACTGAAAAAGGCGATATCGTCATTCAGTTGTATGCGGATAAAGCCCCGCTGGCAGTCAACAATTTCGTCTTTCTGGCACAACAAGGCTGGTATGACGGCGTCACGTTCCACCGCGTCATTCCCGGTTTCGTTGCCCAGGCCGGAGACCCCACCGGCACCGGGCTGGGAGGCCCAGGATACGCCTTCTCGAATGAGATAAGCAGCGACCTGCATTTCGATGCAGCCGGCGTGGTTGGCATGGCAAACGCCGGGCCGGATACCAACGGCAGCCAGTTCTTCATCACTTATGCCCCACAGCCACAACTGGACGGCGGATACACCATTTTCGGCAAAGTCATTGCAGGCATGGATGTAGCACAAAACCTGACGCCACGCGACCCGGCACAAAATCCGAATTTACCTCCCGGAGACCGTATCTTAAGCGTGGATATCGAAACAAAATGAATGTGCCAGTTTCATCTCCTCCCGATGTACCCGTGATGCCAGAAAAGCGCCCCACGCACTGGGGTTCGCTGGCACAGATGGCGTTCTCCCTGTTGTGCACCCTGGTGCTGTGGGGGCAGAGCATTGCCGTCATTGCCCTGGGGGTTACCAATAGCCCCCTGCGCCAAAGCCTCTCGCGGCAATTGCTGTGGAATATGGCTGCAGGATATTTCGTGCTGGGAATGCTTTTCATCCCCTCGGCGTTCTATGCATTTGCCCGTCTGAGCAACAGGCAGTTGACCTTTCCCCTGTCAGGACTGGGGACACGGCTATACCGCGCCGGAACGTGGCTGGCGCCCGTACTCTTCCTGGGCGCATTGGGGTGGGGCGTCCTGGTTATGCGCGGCGTTCCTGGCACAGGCCTGCTGATGCCATTGGCACACCTTCTGGCAGCCATTACGCCGGTATGGTGGCTGCTGCGTCTGGGAAGCAAGCGCCTGAACATCACACAAAGCCAGCAACGGCGCTGGGGATTGGTGGCCGCTGGTTTGGGCGGCGGGCCATTTTTGAGCATCCTCGCCGAAATCACATTGGCGCTGCTGGCCGTGGGTGGCGTTGCCGTATGGGCTGGGCAGAATCCCCAGGCCGCCAGCACCCTGGAAACAATGGGAAAACGCCTGCTCTTTACCGCCGGGAATCCGGCTGCCGCCCGTCGGGCGCTGACTCACATTCTGGAGACATATCCCCTGCTGCGCCTGGCGGGATTGACCGCCCTGGGGGTATTCATCCCCCTGGTGGAGGAATTTTTCAAACCTTTAGGGGTGTGGATGCTCTCCCGAAAAGGTATCTCCCCCCAGGAGGGGCTGTTCTCCGGGATGCTCTCCGGGGGCATGTTTGCCCTGATGGAAAGCGTGCTCTCCCGCGCCCAGGGCGATTCCTGGCTGGTCACCTTGAGCGGGCGCGCCGGCACAAGCCTGATGCACATCGCCACGGCAGGCCTGGTGGGGTATGCCCTGGCACGGGCATGGCAAGAGCGTCGTTACCTGCACCTGGGCGCGTCGTACCTTCTCGCCGTGCTGCTGCATGGCGCATGGAACATCAGCGTGATAAACTTTTCGGGGAATGTGTTCTTCAACGACAACTCTCTGCAGTGGAATGCAACCACTATTTCCAGCGTCTTGACGCTGGCTATCGTTTTGCTTATCAGTCTGTGGATTGTCCTGCAACTGGGCACTCCGCAGGCCTCACCTTTACTTGTACAAGAGGAAACTCATGGATTGGATTAAAACCCTTATCGATATCTTTCTGCACCTGGATGTGTATCTTGCAGATATCATCCACACCTACGGCGTATGGACATACGCCTTGTTGTTCCTGGTCATCTTCATGGAGACCGGTTTTGTGGTAACTCCGTTTTTGCCTGGCGATTCGCTGCTGTTTGCCGCCGGAACATTTGCTGCGCTAGAGGCAATAGACATTCGTCTCGTCTGGATATTGATGGCCATTGCCGCAATTGGCGGGGATACGGTCAACTACTGGATTGGGCACTACATCGGGCCGCGGGCTTTTTCGGGCAATGTGCGCTTTCTCAAAAAGGAATACCTGGACAAAACGCATGAGTTCTATGAAAAGCACGGCGGCAAAACCATCATTCTGGCACGCTTCATTCCCATCATCCGCACCTTTGCTCCCTTCGTGGCCGGCGTAGGAGCAATGACGTACTCCCATTTCATTGCCTACAACGTCATTGGCGGCCTGCTCTGGGTAACCCTGTTCCTGTTTGGAGGATACTTCTTCGGAAATATCCCCTTTGTAAAACACAATTTCGAATTCGTCATCCTGGCAATCATCTTCATTTCGGTCTTGCCCCCCATTGTGGAGTATCTGAAAGCCCGCTTTGGAAAGCCCGAAGTAGTCCCTGAATAGAGCACCGGGATTGGTTACAGGATGTACACAGCAGCCGATGGTCGTACCATCGGCTGCTTTTTTCATCTTGCCCACTCTGGGGGCACATCAGGGGCAGGTTGCATCTGGTGCAAGGGGAATATCCACCGTCAAATCGTTCTCCGTCCCCCAGAAGAAAGCCATCGGCCCGGAGGTCGTAAAATTGCTGCCATCGGATTCCGGGCACACCATGGTGAAATTTCCGCCGCCAGTACTGCCTATCGTCATGCGCAGGCCGCCTTCGACGCGCACGGCATGAAATTGCAGTGTTTCCGAAGCCGAGGGGTAGTAACAATCGTCTGGGGCGAAGCAGGCCAGCGGGAAAGTGATTTGTCCACCGGCTTCGCCGGTATCGGGGGCCAGCGAAAACGTCCATTCGGTATTCCCGTCGCAGCGGCCAAAGGCATCCCCATCGTCATAGTGGAGTTGCAACTGCCCCTGCCAGGGGCCATTGACGCCCTGGCAACTACGCAAAGAACCGCTGATTTCCGCCGCTCCGCCGGCGCCGGTCAGGTTGAAGGTGCCCTGGTAACCGCAGCGGGGCGGCTCGCCGCGGGCCATGCTTTCCATGTTGTTCACGGCCTGCTCGAACAGGGTACTGGCCTGCTGGTACAGGCTGCCGGTATCCAGCGCCTCCGGCACACCGACCAATTGGGCTTTGGCCAGCGCGTTGAGCAGGTCGCGGATGTCCTGGTCAAGCACATCGGGGTTGGGAAGACAGGGGTCAAAATCCTTGATAGCCTGCTCCAATTCCTGGCGAGCGGTTTCCTGCAGGCGGGCTTTGGCCTTCTCGAAGGTGGATTGCTGTCCCAGCAGCAGGGCCTCTTCGGCAATGCGCAGCGCATCATTGAAACCGGCATCCTTCAGCGCCTCCCCGGCCTGCTGATTGAAGTATTCCCCAACCTGTTGCATAAGGTTGTCGTAAGCCGTCTGCTCTCCCTGCAGGGCCAGTTCTTCAGCAAACTGGATGGTCGCGCCAATCCGGGCGCGCCAGTCGGCGTGCGATTGGGAAAGCGGGCGCATCAATCCCGCCCCATACCGAAGGGTGGACGACTCCAGCAGGGTGCGAATCAAATCCAACGCCTGTCCGGTATTGCCGGCATGCAGCGCGTCTTGCGCCTGCGCCAGAACCGAAGCGATGCCCTCCGGCAGCGCCTCGTCGCAAAAAGTGGGCACATCCAGCAGCGCCTGCGCCAACGCCTGGGCGCCTTCCAGCCCAATGGGGGGTGGCGGCCATTGCGGGTTCTGGCGTGTATAGGACGGCAATTGTGCCACCGCCGGGAGATTCAGTTGCATAGCCTCAGGTGTGACCGTTTGCGCGCACAGACTGGCCTGGTTTTGCGTAACCCGCTGGCCTGAAGGCACATTCAGCGTACAGGCAGGCGCCAGGAGGAATCCAATCAGGCTTACCCGAACCAGCCAGGAGAAAGGCCGCATCCCCATCGTACACCTCCTTTTCCGGTAAATCGGCTTTTCGATACGCTCATTCAGGCATTTTTATTCTGGCATGTTGGGTGCTGAAAGTCAACTCCCCCAGGCGGCCAGGCCAGGGGTGTCCGTCCAGCCGGATTGCTCCGGCTTTGGAGGTTCATCCCGGCTGCAACAGCCGTAGGACAAGGCTTCGCCTTGTCCAATTCCGGGTCAAGCCAGCACCTTGGCCTACTATAATTGACCTTATGAAAGACATCTTCTTCCGGCATCTTCCGCACTGGCATCCACCCAATGCCACGTTTTTCGTCACCTTTCGGCTGGCAGGCAGCCTGCCACGTTCAGCCTTGCAAACGTTGGATCGGGAATGGGAGGAAGAAAAAACCAGCCTGGCAAGCCGTTTCCAGGGCATCGAACTGGAACGACAACGATACGCGCTTTCCAAAAAATACTTTGCCCGCTTCGATGACCTCCTGCACCGCTCCACAGGCCCACGCTGGCTGTCCGACCCACGTCTGGCCGGGGTTGTCCGGGGCGAAATCCATGCCCTACACCCGGAGCATTATCACCTGATGGCATTCTGCATCATGCCCAATCACGTTCACCTGCTGATAGACCTGCAGGACATTCCAGACCCGCCCCCGCAACGAATGGGACAGACATTCACGGCGCTCAGTCACGCTTTATACCTGCTCAAAGGACGTACGGGGCACACCTGCCGTCAACTGCTGGGCGGAAATGGCCCTTTCTGGCAACACGAGAGTTACGACCACGTGGTGCGTGACGAGGCGGAATTGAAACGAATTGTCTGGTACATTCTGAACAATCCGGTCAAAGCGGGGCTGGTGAAAACCTGGCGAGATTGGACATTTACTTTCGTGAACGAGAATCTGTTGCCGTGATGTGGTAAGTCAAGGCAGAGCCTTGACCTACAGGAACCGGCAAAATCCGGATGATGCGGCGGTAGGACAAGGCTTCTCCTTGTCCATCAGGTCAAGGCAGAGCCTTGTCCTACAGGGTCTGGCAAAATCCGGGCGGTGATGCCGCAGGACAAGGCTTCTCCTTCTCCATCAGGTCAAGGCAGAGCCTTGCCCTACGCAATCAGAAAACCAGCGGTGATGCCGTAGGACAAGGCTTCGCCTTGTCCATCAGGTCAAGGCAGAGCCTTGACTACAGGGTCTGGTAAAATCCGGGCGGTGATGCCGCAGGACAAGGCTTCTCCTTCTCCACCAGGTCAAGGCAGAGCCTTGACCTACGCAATCAGAAAACCAGCGGGAAACCGTAGGACAAGGCTTCGCCTTGGCCTACATGG
>DAOTWV010000042.1:0-5426 GCA_034435695.1 Anaerolineales bacterium
CCCACGCTGCGTCCTGACCTCCCTGAACTGATTGCCCACGCCGAAAGCAACGGGCAAATCACCGGCCTGAACACCAATGGCCGCCGCCTGCGCGACCCGCGCTTCGTGGAATCTCTGGTACAGGCCGGCCTCGACCACGTTCAGATTACCCTGGAATCCCATGAGGCCGCCATCCACGACCGCATGGTGCGCCGCAAAGGCGCCTGGAAGCAAACGGTGGAGGGTATCCGTAACGCGCTCGCCAGTCCGCTCTTCGTGATGACCAACACCACCATGCTGAGCGACAACGCGCAAGGGTTATCCGCCACGCTGGACTTTCTGGCCGAATTGGGTGTTCCCACTGTGGGGTTGAATGCCCTGATTTATTCGGGGCGCGGCAAAAATGTGGGCACCGGGCTGCCGGCGCAGGCTCTCCCCCCTTTGCTGGAAATGGCGCGCGCCAAAACCCAATCCAACGGGCAAAAACTCATCTGGTACACGCCCACCCAGTATTGCCACTTCGACCCGGTGCAGTTAGAATTGGGCGTCAAAGGTTGCACGGCCGCGCTGTACAACATGTGCATCGAACCGGATGGCGCCGTGCTGCCCTGCCAGTCCTACTATCGGCCAGTGGGCAACATCCAGCAAGACCCCTGGGAACGCATCTGGGAGCATGACCTGTGCCACGCGCTGCGGGAACGCCATTACGCCCCAGAGGCCTGCCAGGAATGCGCCCTGTTCGCCGAGTGCGGTGCCGGTTGCCCGCTCGCGCTGGCTGTTTAGTCGCGTAGTCGGTTAGTCTTTTGGTCGGGTACGTGGTACGTGGTACGTGGTACGTCGTACGTGGTACGGTCAACCGTCCGCATTCCCCATTCTGCATTCCCCATTCTGCATTCCGGAGTTTCCTCTTGGCTAATCTCATCACCCTCCTGCGTTTTCCCCTGTTGTTCGTCTATGTCGCCCTGCTGTACAGTGGCAATGCAACAGCCCAGTACTGGTGCGTCCCCTTCATCCTGGGCATCATCATCCTGGACAGTGTAGATGGCGTGATAGCCCGCGCCCGTAACGAAGTCAGCCTGCTGGGCAGCGTGCTGGATATCGCCACCGACCGCACGCTGGAAATCATCCTGTGGGTGGTTTTCGCCCACCTGCGGCTGCTCCCCGTGGTCATTCCCATCATCGTCATCACGCGCGGCACCACCGTGGACGCGGTACGCGCTGTCGGAATGAGTCAGGGCAAAGCCGCCTTCGAGCAGGTGAAGCATCCCATCAGCCGCTTCATCGTAGCCTCGCGCTTCATGCGCAGTTCCTACGGCGTTGCCAAGGCCGTTGCCTTTGCCCTGTTGACTCTCGACCTGGGCATGCAAACCGCCGGACATCCCTGGCAAAGCAACGTGCACCTGGCCGCCGTGGTTGTTTCCTGGTTTGCCATCAGCATGACGGTTATCCGCGGTCTGCCGGTACTCATCGAAGCCTACCCCATGCTGCGCAATGGAGAATAAACTCTCTCGCCTGCAAAGATTCACCAATAGCCAGTATGGTGTGCGCTTTGCGCAATGGATAGGGCACAACCTGCCGCCGCGCAATGGGTATGCCATCGGCACCCTGCTGGCCAACCTGATAGCCCGGCAAAAACATACCTCCCTGGTGCGCGCCGTGCGCCTCAACCAGTGGGTAGTCAGTGGAGGCGCTTTGACCGGGGACGCATTGGATGCCCGTGTGCGGGCCGTGCTGCAGCACAGCGCCCAATGCCTGTACGACCTGTACCACAGCCTGCGTGACTTGCGTCGCCTGGACGGCATCATGCCCGATAGCGATACCATCCGACGGCTCATCGAGGGCAGCCGCTCGCCCACCGACGGCATGTTAATCCTCGCTCCCCACATGAGCAACTTCGATGCACTGCTTACGGCGCTCTCGCGTCGCGGCTTGCGGGGACAGATTCTCAGTTACCCCAACCCTACCAGCGGATACCGTCTGCAAAACGAAATGCGCTCCCGCTTCGGCATGCAGGTCACCCCCATTTCCACCGCTTCCCTGCTGCAGGCCGTGGAAACCATGCGAAACGGGGGATACGTGTACACCGCCGTAGACCGCCCCTCCCCGCGGTATGCCGCCGAACCGCTGACCTTTTTCGGCAAGCCGGCCGCCCTCCCCGCCGGGTACATCCAACTGGCCATAGATGCCAACGTCCCCATCCTGCCTGTGTGCGTCCACGGCATTGCGCCAGGACACTACGAGTTATTGATTGGTGACCCCATCTCCATGGAAATTCTGCCCGACCGCAAAGAAACCCTGCGCCATAACGCCCAACGAGTCTTGCAGCGCATGGAAAATTTCATCCGCCGCGCCCCGGAACAGTGGCTGATGTTCTACCCCGTCTGGCCATCCCTGGCAGATTCCGTCCCCTGAGTTTTATGCCCCTTTTCTTGCTCGCACTCGCCCTCTTTGGCCTGAGTTACCGCATCCCTGCCATCAACCGTCTCGACCAGCATCTCTTCCTGTTTTTGCACCGCATGCTCTCAACAGGGGGGAATTTCTTTCGTGTCTTATGGCCTCTGGGCACAACCCCGCTTGCGCTTGTGCTTCTGGCTGCGTTAACCTGGCCGTTGCGCGCCCACACAAGCACACTGGCCGCGCTGTGGATAGCCCTGGGAATTGCCGCACTCCTGGAACGCGCCATCAAACTTGCCCTGCGCAGACCGCGCCCTTTTGCTTCGCTTTCCGGAGTACACATGCTGCAACCGCGGCAGCCTCACGACCCGTCCTACCCCAGCGGGGACGCGTTACGCGTCTGGTTTCTGGCACTCGCCTGGGGGCGTGTGTATCCTCCGGCAGCGCTGCCCGCCGCGGCGCTGGCCGTGCTGGTCAGTCTGGGGCGTATCGCCCTGGGGGTGCACCATCCCCTGGATGTGCTTTCAGGCAGTGCTCTGGGCGCGCTGTCCGCCTGGGTAGCCTTACAATTTTGACAGCCGCGTAACTTTTGGAGGTAGTGCTCAACGGGAAAGGGGAAGTCCCTGTTTTTTCCGTGCGCTACCATGATATCTCATACCCACCGTTGTGTTTTCATTCACATCCCCAAAACCGCAGGCAGCAGCATCGAATACCGTCTGGGGCACGATATCACCACCGGCCGCAACAGGCAGGACCACCGCGCCTTGCGGCACATTCAGCCGCTCAACGCCCGCGCCTGGCTGCACCTCGTCCAAAAGGGGGATTGGGATACGCTCTACAGGCGTATCAAGTACCGCTTGCAAGGCCGCGATTTTCTCACCCCTGAAACCTACCGCACCTACTTCAAATTTACCTTCGTGCGCAATCCCTGGGCACGTGTCTATTCCTGGTACAAAAACGTACTCAAAGACCCGCACCACCAGCAGGAATTAGGCGTCCCACCGGATTGCCCCTTCGATGTGTTTGTAAAACGCCACCTGGATTGTTGGGCGCTGCGCCCGCAACTGTACTGGATTTGCGACTACGCCGATAACCTGACGCTGGATTTCATCGGACGTTTTGAGCACCTGCAGCGCGATTTCCGCAAGGTAGCCGGGCGCATCGGGCTTGAAGATGCCACCCTGCCTCACCTTGTGCGCGGCGATAGCAGCCACTACATGCAGGCATACGATTCCGTCACCAGGGATATCGTTGCCAGGCGCTATGCCAGAGAAATAGCCATCTTTGGCTACACCTTTGAAGAAGGGTAGGGGGTATTGCATGCTGGCCTTCTTCATCTCCCCACACGGCATGGGACATGCCGCACGCGCCTGTGCCGTCATGGAAGCCTTGTTGAAGCGCCGTCCCCACACCCATTTTCACGTGTTCACGCGCGTGCCGCGTGCGTTTTTCTCGGCCTCGCTCCCCAGGAAGGCCTTTACTTATCACCCTCTGCAAAGCGATGTGGGGTTGATACAACGCACCCCTCTGGAAGCAGATTTAAGCGCCACCCGCCACGCCCTGGCACACCTCTACCCCCCTTCCCTCCGCACGTTGGAGCGCCTGCGCCCCGTGCTGCGCCACTGTTGCGCAATCCTGTGCGACATCTCCCCACTCGGTATCGCCGCAGCACACCACGCCGGCCACCCCGCAGTGCTCATCGAAAATTTCACCTGGGACTGGATTTACCGCCATTACAATGACGGCTACTCCCCCTTACGCGTCTACGCCGACATGCTCGCACCGCTTTTCGAGCAAACCGACCTGCACATTCAGACCGAACCGGTATGCCAGCCCCATCCCCAGGTTGACCTGACCGTGCCATTGGTGGCGCGGCGGCCCAGAAAACATCGTGCGGAAACGCGCGCCGCCCTTGGGGTGCCTGCCCAGGCCCTGGTGTTGTTGATTTCCCTCGGCGAACCCCTCGCCCCCCAACCCGTCGCACAGGTATTGACCCGCTACCCCGACCTGCATTTGTTGATTCCCGGCGGAGAACATCTGCCTCCCCATCCGCGCCTGCATACACCGCCGCGGGAAGCCTGCTACCACCCCGACTTGATGCACGCCTCCGACTACCTGCTGGCCAAAGCCGGCTACAGCACCCTGGCGGAGGCTGGACACGCCGGCCTCCCCTTCGCCTACCTCGCTCGACCGCGCTTCCCCGAAAGCGCCATCCTGGAGCGTTTCATCCACCAACACCTGGGGGGCATCTCCATTCCCCTGGAAGCATGGCGTAACCACACCTGGCCGGCGCTGCTGGCAGATTTGTTCCGCCTGCCTCCCAGACCTCCTTCCCCATCCAATGGCGCAGACCTGATAGCCGATTACCTGATAGCCCACCTGCCCGCATTGCGGTGCTAACCAGCCATCACCCGGACCCGCAGGCGGAGGGGGAAAATTCCACCCTGGCATTTGTTACCTCGGCCCACACTTTCTGCCTCCCGATTACCCTGTTGACGCGCTCTTTCTCCTCCCCTACAATGGAAATTGCAACTTCCATTGCCATTTGCTTTTTCGCCAGAGGAGGCCAACATGAAACGAGCGCTTTTCGTAATCATGGCTTTGCTTTTCAGTCTGGCGCTGTGGAATGCAGGGGGGCAAGCACAAACGCAGCCCTGGCAGGTGCAGCAAAGCAACGGTAACGTCAGCGTAGCGGTGCTGAACGGCCAGCACACTGTCGTATCCTGCTCGGAAGGCACGCTGCGCGTCAACCAGGCCGCGCCCGCCGGCGCGCCGATTTCCTGCGCCGCCGTGCAAACGCTCACCCTGCAGGGCGGCCCGACCGACGACTGGCTGGATGGCAGTGCGCTGCGCCCGGAAGATTTCCCGGCCTTGCAGCGCGTCACCTTCCAGGGCGGCGCGGGCAACGACACCCTGACCGCCAGCCCCTTCACCGACATCCTCAACGGCGGGGCGGGCAGCGACACCTTCGTGGGGTCATCCGCCGAAGACCAGACCGACGCCACAGGTGCCGATTTCTTCATGGAAGCCACCTTGCCGCTGGGCAACGCGCC
>DAOTWV010000043.1:0-5768 GCA_034435695.1 Anaerolineales bacterium
CACTTTGAGACTATCGCCCCTTGCAGCAGCGGTTGCATCCCCTAAAAAATCGAGCAGGCGAAGGCGCTGCCTCCACCTGCCTGTAGGTACCTCTTTGACCAGTGAGCGTCTGGTTTACCCCTCTTGTGGCCGCCCAAATCTCCATCTCCCCCTGCATCTCGTTTATCGTTGGCCTTTCACTGCATCCCTTTTACCCCCTCTATCTCTGGCCTTTCACCACATTCCTCCTATCCCTTCCAGCCGTGGTCTTTCATCGCCTCCCCTTCATCCCTTTCATCCTCTTCATCCGTGGTCTTGTATGCTATCCCCTTCATCCCTTTCATCGGCGGTCTTGCATGCTACCCCTTTCATCCCCTTCATCCGTGGTCTTGTATGCTATCCCTTTCATCCCTTTCATCTGTGACTTTGCATGTTATCCCTTTCATCCCTTTCATCTGTGGTCTGTGGTCTGTGGTCTGTGGCTAGCGGGGCGCCTTGGGGATGACCAGCCACAAAATCAGGTAGGGCACCAGGCCGGGGACACCGCCGGGGATGAAGGCAATCAAAAAGGCCAGGCGGAACCAGAACGCACTGATGCCGAAGAATTCGCTCATGCCGCCGCATACACCGGCCAGAATACGATTGTGTCGGGAACGGCGTAAAGGGCCGCGGGTGTTGGTTGTCATGAAAAGTACCTCCTGTTGAGTGGGGTGGTTGTTTGCACGTTGCTCTACGCCGTAAGATGCAAAAAGTTTCTGACAGAGAGGGTATCAGGCGATAGCCGGATGCACAGCAGCCCTTGGGACTCAATGTTGTGCCGGTGTAGACGTACAATGGGTGGGCATGAAAGGCGTAGGTAGTTGCGTGATAAACTCCCAAAAAGCTTGTTGTACGCGGGTAGGGGAATATTTAGGGGCGCGTGCGATATAGATATCGCGACAGATTTCGAGCCCCTCGATGGATACAATGCGGACGTTATCCACTTTGAGTTGCTCAACCACAATGTGCGAAACAAAGCCCACTCCCAGTCCCTGCGCAACGGCCAGGGCGATGGCCTCGGAATTTCCCAAAGTTAGAATGGTGGGCAATGCTTCAATATTCACACCGGCCAGGTGTAGTTTTTTGGCACAGGCGCGGTAGGTGCCAGACGTGTTTTCACGCATGATGAAGCGCCCTTCGTACAAAACCTCCGGTGAAATGCAGCCTGCTTGACTGAAAGGGTGGTCGGCAGGGGCAATAAGAACCACCGGGTCAGATGTGAAATAGTGCATTTCAGCGGTTGGACATTCGCGCACGTTGGCACTGGTCAGTGCAAAGTGAGTTTCGCCGTTGCAAAGCAGTTCGATGGCATTCAGTTGTGAAGTCACCTGGCAGGTGACGCTGACCAGCGGATACTGGTGATGAAAAGCGGTCAGCAGGTGGGGGAGCAAATATTTGCCTGGGGTAGTGCTGCAACCAACAATCAGGTGTCCAATGACTTTGCCCATGAAAGCGGCCATCTCTTCTTCTACCGCGCGGGCATTGGATACCAGGCGTTGTGCCATGGGTACCAGGTAGGTGCCGGCGTCGGTGAGCGTCAATTTACGAGTCCCCCGAAGGAAAAGCGAACATCCTAAGCGGGCTTCCAGCGACTGAATGTGTTGGCTGACGCTGGGCTGGCTCATGTGTAGTTTTTCAGCGGCCTTGGTGAAACTCAGGGTTTCAGCGGCAGTCAAAAAAACGTTCAATTGGTGCGGGTCGAGCATGGTGGTTGCCTCCATAAGTTTTTCTTATCAGTTGGTAAAGCCAAGACGCATAAATAAACTTTATGGTTTGTGTAATTATATCTCACGTTGTGGTTATAATACATGTGAAATAAAGTGCAATCCGTTGCACGCCAACATTCACTTTTAGGAGGATGCCATGCAATATCCCAAGAAGTTGTGGCTGGCAGCACTTCTGGTACTTGGGCTGGCGCTTGTCCTGCTTGGTCCCTGGCAGGCGATGGCCGCACCTGCACCGCAAGGAACGCCACCATCCTATGAGAGCACAGCCGACCACAGCAAGTTCGAAGTCCTGCAACAAGATTTTGCCACTGGCCCAGATGTGACCAAAGCCTGTCTTTCTTGCCACACTGAAGCCTCGCAACAGGTGATGCATACCACGCACTGGACGTGGGAATACATCAGCGCGCAGGGGCAGGTGCTTGGCAAGAAGAACGTAATCAACAACTACTGTGTGGCGGTGGGTTCCAATGAGCCACGCTGCACCAGTTGTCATATCGGTTACGGCTACACTAACAAGGATTTTGACTTCACCAACGAAAGCCTGGTGGATTGTCTGGTATGCCACGATACCACCGGCACATACAAGAAGTTCCCCGCGGGAGCGGGGCACCCGGCCTACGAAGAAAAAGAGTTTCCGCCAGGCAGCGGAAAAATCTGGTCGCCTCCCGATCTGACGACGATTGCCCAGAACGTTGGCAGAACCAGCCGCCAGACCTGCGGTGCCTGCCACTTCTACGGCGGCGGCGGAGACGCGGTCAAGCACGGCGACCTGGATTCCACCATGGCCAACCCGCCCGTGGATGTGGACGTCCACATGTCGCCTGATGGCGAGGATATGACCTGCGCCGATTGCCACACCACCTGGGGGCATGTGGTACCTGGCAGTCGTTACGACATGAACGCCAAAGACACCGCCGGTATTGATTTGCCCATCCTGCAGGACGGCGAGCGGGTGACCTGCGAATCCTGCCACGGGCTGGCCCCGATGAAGGACGACATTCTCAACCAGCACGTGGACCGCATCGCCTGCCAGACCTGCCACATCCCCGAATTTGCCCGCGGCGACAAGCCGACCAAGATGTGGTGGGACTGGAGCAAGGCCGGTCAGAAGAACCCCGATGGCAGCGCCATCGTCACCAAGGATGAAAACGGCTGGGTGACCTACGACACCAAGAAAGGCGAATTCGTCTGGGAAAAGGACGTGCAGCCGCAGTACTTCTGGTTCAACGGCCACACTACCTATCAGCTGACCGAGCCCTTTGACCCGAACGCGGGCGTGGTGGAAATCAACAGCCTGATGGGCAGCCCGGATGACGGCCAGAGCCGCATCTACCCCTTCAAGGTGTTCCGCGGCGTGCAGCCTTACGACGCGGTCAACAACACCCTGGTGGTTCCGCACCTGTTCGGCAAGGACGAAAACGCCTACTGGAAGTCCTACGACTGGGACAAGGCCATTGCCGCCGGCATGGAATACGCCGGGCTGGAATACAGCGGTCAGTATGACTGGGTCGAGACGGCGATGTACTGGCCGATCACCCACATGGTGGCGCCGGCAGAACAGGCCGTGCAGTGCGGCGAGTGCCACACCCGCACTGACAGCCGCATGGACGGTATTCCTGGCATCTATGCACCGGGGCATGATTACAGCAAAGGATTGGATGCCTTTGGCTGGGGGCTGGCGATGCTGTCGCTAGTCGGCGTCGTTTTACATGGCGGTTTGCGTATTGCCGTCGGCAAGAAATAAGGAATGGAGGCCCAAATGAGCAAGCGTGTGATGATTTACAAGCCCTTCGAGCGTTTCTGGCACTGGAGCCAAATGCTGCTGATTGTCTTCATGGGGCTGACCGGTTTCGAAATTCACGGCACCTTCACCCTCTTCGGCTTCGAGCAGGCGGTACGTTGGCATAATCTGGCGTCCTGGGCGTTAATCATCCTGATTGCCTTCGCTATCTTCTGGCACTTTGTGACCGGTGAATGGCGGCAATACGTCCCCAAAGGCGAGAAAGTTTCGGTTATGATCCGTTACTACACCAGCGGCATCTTCAAGAACGAGCCGCACCCCTACAAGAAGACCGAACTTTCCAAACTCAACCCGCTGCAGCGTCTGACCTACCTCGGCTTCAAATTGCTGATTGTGCCCGTCATGGTCACCACCGGTTTGATTATGATGTTCGATGAAGAACTCGGCCTGTCCTTTGCGGGAATGGCCTGGTGGCACACCCTGGGCGCGTTCCTGCTGGTGACCTTCTTCATCGTACACGTCTATATGACCACCACGGGCAAGACCGTGTTCTCCAATATCAAGGCCATGATTGTGGGGTGGGAAGACCTGGAAGACTAAACGCCCTCCAATAAGCAACGGGCAGGACAATGGAGCCTGCCCGTTTTTCTTTTTGGGGGAAGAAGTGCGGCGATGGATGACTGACCACCGACAACGGATGACGTGTCACGTGTCAGGTACGAAGCCCCCATCTTCCTTAGGGGGAGGGAGCACCCTGGGGGTATGCTTCGTGAGAAATAGGGGAGAAGTGTCAGGTGTGGTATGCGTGTCCACCGTCTATGGTTTGTCGTCCATCATCGCTGCCGGAGATAGCCAAATGCCCTTGCCGGCATGAAGGGATTTTGTGTTCATCGTTCTCTGCGGGGCGTTTCGTTGTGCCACACGGCGCATAGCCGCACCGTGGTCACGTGGATGTCCACCGTATCCTGCACCTGCCGCGCGTAGCCGCCGCCCATCACCACCACCAGCGGAACCCCCGCCCGTTGGCAGGCGGCCAGCACCAGCCGGTCACGTTCCTCCAGCCCGCGCTTGCTGACAGAGAGCCGCCCCAGCGTATCCCCCTCGAAGGGGTCGGCGCCGGCCAGGTAGAAGACCACATCGGGTGCAAAGCCGTTCAGCGCGGCGTGCGTACCGCGTTCCACGGCGCGCAGGTATTCGTCATCGCTCGTGCCATCCGGCAGGGGGATGTCGAGCGAGCCGGGCGGCTTGTTGAAGGGAAAATTCTTCGCACCGTGTACCGAGAAGGTGAACACCGTCGGGTCACCGGCGAAGATGGCCGCCGTGCCGTCCCCCTGATGCACGTCGCAATCCACCACCGCGGCGCGGCGGATGTGCCCTTCGCCTTGCAGCACGCGGATGGCGACGGCCACATCGTTGAACACGCAGTAGCCGGAGCCGAAATCGGCGTGCGCGTGGTGGGTGCCGCCCGCCAGGTTGACCGCCACCCCCTCGGAGAGCGCCGCGTACCCCGCCGCGATGCTGCTGCCCACCGAGCGGCGCGAACGCTCCACCAGTTGCGGCGACCAGGGAAACCCGATGCGGCGGATTTCTTTGGGGGTCAGCGTACCCGCCGTCACCTTGCGGATGTACTCCGGGGTGTGCGCCAGCGTCAACTGGGCATCGGTAGCCGCCGGGGGGATGTGTAAATCCCCAGGGGCCAGAATCCCCTCCGCCAGCAGGCGTTCCCGCACCAGGCGGTATTTTTCGATGGGGAAGCGGTGCTTCTCCGGCAGGGGGAAGGTGAACAGGTCGTGGTAGAAGGCGCGCATTTACCAGCGTTCCCAATGCACGATGTCGTCCAGGGAGCGGCGTCCGCCGGGGCGGTTGGGGCGTGTCAGCACCGTGGCATCCGCCGGGTAGCCGAAAGACAGGATGACGCGCACGTGCCATTCGGCGGGGAAGCCCAGGATGGCGCGCGCCCGTTCTGGCTGGTAGATGCTGGCCGGGCAGGAGCCGATGCCCATTTCCCAGGCGGCCAGTTGCATGTAGGCCGCGGCCTGACCGGCATCGAACATGGTCTGGAATTTCGCCAGTGGTTCGGGGGTCAGGATGGCGACGGCCAGCGCCGCGCCGGCGATGTGGCCGGCCCAGTCGCCGCACTGGGAAAGCGCCTGCAGGGTTTCCCGCTCTTGCACGGCGATGAAGTGCCACGGCTGGCTGTTCTTGGAGGATTGCGCCCGCCGTCCGGCGTTCAGGATGGCACGGATTTCGGCCTCTTGCAGCCGCTCCGGGCGGAATTTGCG
>DAOTWV010000044.1:0-13599 GCA_034435695.1 Anaerolineales bacterium
AAGATGCCGTACAGGTGCGGGTTGGTGTCCGCGTACACGGTGAAGGCCTGCACCGCCGTATCGAACTGCCCGTCGGGGTTGATGACGCTGATGTCGTAGGTATCCGGCGGCAGGCCGGCGGGGACGATGGCATTAATCAGCCCGGAATTGCGGCGGACGTGCGCCAGCGATTGGCTGCCCAGATTGACCGTCAAGCCGGCCTGGAAGTTCATGCCGGTGATGGTGATGACCGTGGGGCTGATGTTGACCCCTTCCGAGGGGGTGACATCGAAGATGAGCGGTGCAGTTACCGGTTGCCGTGTGAAGTAACTTTGCGCCGCGGCGACGTTGTTGCTGCCATCCGGGTCGGGTTCTGTGCTGTAGGCCACCGCCTGGTTGAGTTGTACACCGGTGAGCACGGAGGTGGCCTGTACCTGGACGTATGCCACGCCGCCAGGCGGAATGCTGCCCAGCGTGCAGGTGAACACCCCGGTCTGTGCGGTGCACATCGATACAGTTGGCAGGGTGACGGTGACGCCGGGGGGCAGGTAGTCCTCCACCATCACATTGTTGGCCCAGGACGGCCCGTTGTTACCGACCTCCAGGGTGTAGGTGAAGGGCGTGTTGACGGCGACCACCGGCGGGTCGGCATACTTTTGCAGCCAGATATCGGCTTCCACGGGGGCCTGCGCACCGCAAACGCGCAAACGCTGATGGATGTTTTCGGGACCCCAGGGGCTGACGCCGCCTATGAGGTAGAGTTCTCCGTTTTGCACATCGGCGCTGGCGAGGGATAGCGGGTAAGGCAACGCGGCTCCGTAAGTCCAGGTCAAACCGATGGAGTCCCAGAAGAAGGAGTCCAACACGGGGTTTGCCGATGGCCCGGTTCCATAATCCGGGGCCATGGAACCGCCTATCAGCCATACTTCATCTGGTACGGTTTGCGCCTGCGCCATGCCCCACAGCGGTACAGGCAGGTGTCCGAAGGAGGTGTTTTCTGCCTCCCAGGTGTCGGTGCCGGGGTCATAGCACTGGGTGCTGTCCAGGATGGTGCCTCCTATCCCGTTTGAGCCGCCAGCCACGCATACCCGCCCGTCGGAAGTCATCCAGGATGTGTGGTATGCGCGCGGGGTGCTCATCGGCGACAGCGTGGTGAAGGTGTGACTCACAGGGAAGAAGGCGTACAGGGTGTCGGTGTAAATTGCATCGGTGCTTTCCCCGCCGCTCAGGTAACACACGTTGTTGGCGGGGTCGGCGGCTACCGCCATACCATCCACCGGGAAAGTGGGCATCCCTGCGCCGGCGCTGAGCGGGAACAGAGTCCAGGTATCGCTCAGAATGTGGTAGATGTGCAAATCGGTGCCGGTACTGGCCGTGTTGGGGAAGAGTACCACCACCGGATTGCCGCCGGCATCGCTGCCATAACAGGGTTGATTGGTGGCATAGGGCGGTGCTGGCTGGCCGGCCAATGGAGCCCAAAGCCCGCTGGCCGGGTCGTAGCGGAAGGTTTCCGTAAGTGCACCGGGGAAGTAGTAGGTCTGATTGTTGTAGGAAACGGCAGCGCCGCCCGGCCCGCCTGCTGGTACGGGCATTTCATCCACCCAGTGGTCGCCTACCCAGGTGGTCAGCGTGATGATGTTGCTGGCGGGTTCCGGGTTGAAAATGCCCAGGATGCGGGCGCTGTCCATGGCCCCGTAGGTGGCCGAGAGCGGCACCTGCACGGTGGCGGTAAACATCCGCACCTCACCGGGGGTCAGCGTGGCGCTGCTGCTGTTCAAAACGGTAGACCAGGCGTTTCCGCTCACGCTGAGCGTGAGGTTTTGAGGCTGGTAGGTGGCATTTTGGGCGTAGAGGGGATAGGGTACGGAATCGCCTGGGCAGGCGGCGGCGCTTTGGGGCCAGCCAACCGCCGCAAAGGGGCAACCTTCCGTGACGGCCAGGGAGTCGATGTACCATCCGCTGTACGCGCCCAAATTGTTGGGGCTGCCGGTGAGTTCGAAGGTTACGGTAATCATCTGCCCTACGTAGGGCGTCAACTCGATTTGTTGGAGGTTCCAGGTGCGCGCCGGGTCGCCTGGAATTGGGTAGGTATCCGATAAGATGTGCACCTGGGCAATGCTGTATGGGTCTATATCCTGCCACTCTTTCCAGAAGAGCATGATGCCGGAAGGAGAGGGGGGGACGCTGCTCAGGTCAATGGGCACGGAAAGCGTGGCATTGCCGGTGTATGGCCCGTTCAGGTTGGTGCCCCAAAGCATATTGCCATTGTAGGCCTCTGCGGGGCCGCGCGGTGCGCCCATCCAGTTTGGCGTGCCCCAGGCCCAGTCGCCGTTTCCGATGGCGTTTGGTTGATTCTCGAAATCGGTGTAGTACAACACCTGCGGCATGATTTCCGTGGTGACCAGACTGTTGCCGTAGGCGCCCAAACTATCGTTGACGAAGGTCCAGTTGTGGATGTAGTCGCACAGATTGGGATTGGTGGGAGTCACCAAAAACGTGAGGGTGACCCCTTCGGAGGGCAACAGGGATGCCCCTGTCCAGCGTATCTCGTGGCTGATGACATCGTATGTGCACAGCCCCGAAGCGCCGGTGCAGGAGAGCGTGCCTGAGAGGTAGGCGACTTTGGGCATCAGGGGGTTGGTAATGGTGACCCCCGTAGAAGTCATGCTGCCGATGTTTTTGACCGTGATGGTATAGGGAATGGGGGCACCGGCAGACCAGAAAGCCGGCGCATCGTGGTGAATGGCAAGGTCTGGGATGGGGAACACAACCATCACATCGTCCACCTGCCACCAGTAATTCCACGCCGGAGCCTTGAAGCGAAAACGTATCTGGTTGTTGGGATAGCCGATGAAGGTGCTCAAATCCACGTGTACGAATTCGTTGCGTGTGGTGCCGCTGGTGCTCCAGATGCTCGTCCAGGTGAGTATCAGGCTGTTGGAAATTTCCACGCTGGCAATCTGTGCACCTCCGGCGTGGAAATCCGAAGCGAATTCCAGCCCGACGCCTGGGGGGGCGCTGCTGAGGTCAAAGGGAGGACTGACCAGCGAGGTATCCATTGTGGTGCCAGGGCCGCAGTTGTCACTATCGGCATCGGCAAAGCCGGCGAAGCCGGCAGTCAGGTTGCCTTCCGGGAAAGGCTCTCCGGTCTCATCAGCCCATACGCAGTCGCCGCCGTGGTTGACTACTGTCCAGCCGGGGGGTGGAAATGGCCCATCGAAGTGTTCCTCCAGGAGCGGAGGAACGAAAGCCTTTGGGGGGGTGGCCTGGGTCGGAGACGAGGCCTCCTGGAGAGGCGATTCGACCGGCATGGTGGCGTGTCGTGAGGGGGTGTTGTTGTTTGCCGCCGCCAGTACGGCCCCGGTCAGCACCAGCGAGAGCAGTAACACGCCGGTTACAATCAACCATCGTCTGTTTGTCATTGGTACCTCCTGAAAGTGAAAAGAAGGGTAAGCCAACCTGCGGATTTCATGCCTGACCGCCTCCAGGCTGATGACAGGCATGAAGAACATGCCTGACCGCAAATACTTATCAAGAACGATACTCTTGCCCCGTTTCCAGTATACGGGCTTTTGGATAAGAGTCAAGCACCACGAGCGCCCCTCAGGGTACGAAGCCATCTCCTCCATGGATAGCGAAGGCTGGCTGCCGCTCCACGCTTCCCGGCGTACCTGTGGAGGCAGGTTTTGCAACTGTTGCGGTGATTTCAATCGCTGGCGTTTGTTACGCCGGGGCATGTGGCGCGTTGTGCTGTTTACCGGTTTGTATCCTGATTGGCGACCTGGGTGAGGGCAGCCTCCAGGTTGCTGGCGGCGTCGTGGAGCACCTCGCCGTGACCGGCACACAACAGCCGAGGATGCAGTTTGGCCTGCTTTTCTACGGATTTTTGTGCCTGTGCCTCATCCCAGGTATTCATTCCCTGCGAAATCACCACGCTTCCCCTGGACACCCGTACCGAATCCCCGCCGAACAGGATACCGCCCTCCGCAAGGAAGTAAGAGAGGTGCCCCGGTGTGTGGCCTGGGGTTTCGAGTACCAGTATGCCGCCCAGAATGGGCAGGGCGTCCCCATCCCGCAAGGTGCGGTGGACGGTTGCCGGGTGCAGGGGATAAAGGGCGTTGACCAGCCGGAACAAGAGCCGCCCAGCGACGCCGACTTTCAATGGGCGCGATTGATTTCCCGCGCGTATGGCTTCGGCCTCGATGGCGCTGGCGTACACCTGTGCCTGGGGACAGGCCTCCAGCAGCGCGTGCAGGCCGCCGTAATGGTCGGCATCGGCGTGGGTGATGAGTACATTGCGCACCCGTTCCGGCGATTCTCCGATTTCTTCCAGGTAGCGCAAAATCTTCCCGGCGCTGCGCGGCAAGCCGGCATCTATGAGCGTGATGCCTTCCGGGGCAATGAGTGCGTAGACGTTGGCGGTGACTTTTGGAATACGGTGTAATCGGGGGAGAATTTCCATCTTGACGCTTCCACTCCTTTGGGGTATCTTGCGTACATGACATTCTGGATAACCCTGAAACGCGCCTCGCGTGCCTGGTGGCAGGCGCTAACCCCGCTGGTGGTACTCAATACGGCCTGGATGGTGCTTCAACTCCCCCTGATTACCGCGCCTGTAGCCACGGCTGTTTTTGCATCTGCGTTCCATGAATGGGTCAGCGAGGGCGAAATCAATTATGCCACACTTTTCCCTGCTATGCGCGCGTTATGGAAAGACGCGCTGGGGTGGGGTGCGCTCAATGTACTGGTGTGGTTGATTTTGGGAGGTAATTTTGCCCTTTCTTGGCATTCCCCCGCGCTGGTATGGTGGTTCCTGCGCCCTGTGTGGGCGTTGACTGCCCTGGGGTGGTTTACCGTTAACCTGTATTTCTGGCCGTGTTATTTCCGTATGCCCTCGCCACAGGTGGGTAGTGCCTTGCGGCGCAGCGCCCGTTTCGCGCTTGCTCATCCAGGCGTGGCGGTTGGCGGTGCGTTGGTTGCACTGGTGTTGCTGGTTTTCAGCGTGGTGTTGACTTTTTTCCTGGTGGTGGCCTGGATGAGTTGGGTCGGCCTGCTGGCGGAATATGCGGTAGAAACAGCAACAGCGCATCAATCCACGGATTGATGCGCTGTGTACGGCTTACTTGTGGTCGCCGCAGCCAGTCAACCAGCGGCGGCCGTCGCGAGCCAGAAACTTGTCGGCATCGGGCGGCCCCCAGGTGCCGCTTTCATAAAAAGTCAGGGGAGGGGCATAAGGGGATTCCCACCCCTCCAAAATGGAATCCACGAGAGTCCAGGCGGCCTCGATTTCATCGCTGCGGGTGAAGAGCGATGCATCGCCGGCGATGGCATCCAGCAGCAAGCGTTCATAGGCATCTGGCAGGGCATCGTCTCCGAAAGAATCGCGGAAATGGAATTCCATGTCCACTGAGCGCGTTTCCTGCATCGAATCGGGGACTTTGGCCTCGAATTTCAGGTGGATGCCCTCATCTGGCTGGATGCAAATGGAAAGCACGTTGGAGGTCAATTGGTGGCCAGCGGGCAAATTGAAAAGCACGTGTGGCGGACGGCGGAACTCGATGGTGATTTCGCTGCGCTTGGTTTTGAGTGCCTTGCCAGAGCGCAGGTAGAATGGCACACCCTGCCAGCGCCAGTTGTCCACAAACAAGCGCAGGGCAGCATACGTGGGGGTTTGTGAACCTGGGGCTACCCCCTCGGCGTCGCGGTACTGACGGTACTGGGCGCGCACGCTGTGCTCAGCGATTTTTTCTTTGGGAATGGGGCGCAAGGCTGTAAGCACCTTGACTTTTTCGTTTCGTACGGCATCGGCATTGAACGAAGCCGGTGGTTCCATTGCTATCAGGGTGAGCAATTGCAGCAGGTGATTTTGAAACATATCACGCAGCACCCCTGCCTGGTCGTAGTACCCGGCGCGATGTCCGACATCCACGCTTTCGGCGACAGTGATTTGCACATTGTCCACGTACGTGCGATTCCACACCGGCTCGAAGATAGTGTTGGCAAAACGGAAGAACAAAATGTTTTGTGCCGTTTCTTTGCCCAGGTAGTGGTCAATGCGGTAGATTTGTGTTTCGTCGAAAGCCTGGTGCAATACTTCGTTGAGCGCCCGGGCAGAGGCCAGGTCGCGGCCAAAGGGCTTTTCGACGATAATGCGACGCCAGCCGGCTTCCTGGGAGGTCATGCCGTAGGCTCCCAGGGCACGCGCGACGGGGGCATAGAACTTGGGGGCGGTTGCCAGGTAGTACAGGCGATTGGCGGCGCCGCCTTCCAGGGCTTGCAGCGCCTTTTCCAGTTTGCCGAAATCGGCTTCGTGGGATAAATCGCCCCGCACGTAATGGATGCGTTCCCGAAAACGTTCCCAGGCCTCATGCTGCAAAATGTGCGGTGCAAAAGTTTCCAAACCCTCCTGAAGATGGGCATGGAAAGCGTCGTCGTCATAGGGGCGACGTGCGAACCCCACGATGCGTACGTTCTCTTGCAATCGCCCTTTGCAGGCTTGATGGAAGAGGGCTGGAATGAGTTTGCGGCGCGTCAGGTCGCCAGTGGCACCGAAAATGACGATAGTCGTATTCACTGTTTTCTCCTTCGTGGGTGTAGCAAAAGCCAGCGCACAAAATTGTGCAATCATTGCACTACATTCTACAGGTTGCGCCTGCGTTTGGAAGGTTACGTTGTGATTGACTTCCTGCACAAGGTATTGTACACTGCCTGTAAGGATGCCTCTGACGGCATGCGTCTTACACGTTGCCTCTTTGCAGCAAAGGAGGAAGTTGTCATGCAGCGCATTGCTATTACCACCGGAGGGGGGGATGCTCCGGGGTTGAATGCTGTCATTCGTGCAGTCGTATTGACTGCGCGCCTGCGGGGCTGGGATGTGTATGGCATCCGTGAAGGATACGATGGCTTGCTTTTTCCGGAGCGCTACCCTGATGGCGGTCTGGTACGGCTATTGCCGCAGGATGTGCGCGGTATCACCTCTCTGGGAGGTACCATCCTGGGGACGACCAACCGCGGTAATCCTCTGCATTATCCTGTCCGGCAGCCGGATGGCTCTTATCGTGAAGAAGACCTTTCCGATGCCCTGGTGCGCGCTTTTTACCTGCACGAACTGGATGCCCTGGTTGCCATCGGGGGAGATGGTTCGATGGCCATAGCACACGCCCTGGCGCAAAAGGGGTTGCGCGTAGTGGGGGTGCCCAAGACCATTGACAATGACCTGGCGCAAACGGTGATTACCTTTGGTTTCGATACCGCCGTTTCTTTCGCCACTGAGGCCATTGACCGCCTGCATACCACTGCTGCCTCCCACCGCCGGGTGATGGTCGTGGAAGTGATGGGACGCTATGCCGGCTGGATTGCGCTCAATAGCGGCGTTTCCGGCTCGGCAGATGTCATCCTGATTCCTGAAATTCCCTACGATATCGAGGTTGTGGCTGAAAAAATACGCGCATGTGAGGCTGCAGGACAACGCTATGCCATTGTGGTGGTTGCCGAGGGCGCGCGTCCCAAAGGAGGGGATTACGTGGTGCAGGAGGCAGCACACGCCGGGCATGCTGCGCGTTTAGGCGGTGTGGGAGAACGGGTGGCTGCTGATATCACTGCTTTGACGGGCAAGGAAACCCGCACAGTGGTGCTGGGACACCTCTTGCGCGGCGGCTCGCCTACCACCTTCGACCGGTTGGTGGCGACGCGTTTTGGGGCTGCCGCAGTGCGTGCACTGGACGAGGGGCAACAGGATGTCATGGTGGCTCTGGCGCCTCCCACGGTGCGTTACGTGCCCCTGGCTGAGGCTACCCGCCGCATGAAAACCGTCCCCCTGGATAGCGATACCATTCTCACGGCGCGCGATTTGGGTATTTGTTTTGGAGATGACCATTCCCGTCCGCACTAGCGACCACAGATTACGCAGATTGAACGGATTTTTTCTGCTTTCCTCTGCGGAATCTGCGCCATCTGCGGATGCATTGGCCCATATTTGGAATTGCTGGTGCTTCGTCCCTGCTGTTGGTAAAAGCCTGCTTTTGTGGTATAAGTAACGCAGTTTTGGGTCTCTGTCCCCCGGATAATTTGCCTGCCGTTCATTAGCCTATCCGAAAATTTATTGCAGACATGGTATTGCGAGGCGATGAAGTCGCCGACCTGCGCCCTGCAGGGGGAAGCAATCTCCTGAGTCATCTGAAGGGGATTGCTTCGCTCCCTTGGGGCTTGCAGTGACACCACAGCAAATATTTTTTTGGATAGATACCAGGATACTCTGCCCATTGCAAGGAGCAGGAACAGAAGGTTGGGCTGCACTCTGAGCGATTTTTCGGATGGACTGAGCGAGTCATGGGAACAGGTAGACTCGTAAATCCGGGGGGCTCCAGTTTTTTCCACACTTTTCTACCCCACACGTACAAATTCAGGAGGCAATACATGACGACTTTCTTTGCATTGCAACAGGCTCCCGCTATGGCATTGACCGGTTGGGGCTGGGTGCTGGTGTTTTTGCTGGTGGTGGCAATTCTCTGGTTGCTGCTGTGGCTGGCCACACGCTACACTCCCAGGGACGCGTACACACCTCAGGGAGGGCACGAGCACCACGAAGCACATGACGAACCACAGCAGGCGCCCGCGCGAACCGTCGCGGCCGATATCCCTGCTGAACCCGATGACCTGAAAAAAATCGAAGGCATTGGTCCCAAAACCGAACGCATTCTCAATGAACATGGCATTCTCACCTTTGCGCAACTGGCCGAAACACCGGTAGAGACCCTGCAGGCTATTCTCGATGAAGCCAATTTCCGCCTCGGTGACCCTGGTACCTGGGCAGAGCAGGCCGCACTGGCTGCCCGCGGGGAATGGGATGCGCTGCAAACCTTGCAAGACAGCCTCAAGGGAGGCCGTCGCGTTGATTGATGCCCACGATGGGGTAACCGCTGTTTTGCGGTTACCCCATCTTTTTACGGGGGATGTATTTCTCACACACGCACTTTCCCATGGACACGAAAACACAACTCCCCACACGTGATTCTATCCCCGAAGCATTTACCTGGAACGCGCCCAGCGTGTTCGCCTCTCCCGAAGCATGGGAGCAGGCTTTTCAGGAAGCCGAAGCCCGTCTTCCCGACCTGGAGGCCTATCGAGGACGGCTCGCGGAAGGCCCTCAAACCCTGCTGGAGTGGTTTGCCCTTTCCGAAGCATACGCCCGCGAGGCCTACCGCCTGTTCGTGTATGCCGGTATGAGTTATGCCGTGGACACTACCAACCAGCAGGCTGCCGCTCGCCGGAGCCGCATTCAAGGGCTGGCAGCGCGCTATCGGGCGCAGATTGCCTTTGCTGAACCGGAGATGATTGCCATCGGTTTTGATACCCTGCGCCGCTGGATGCAGGAAGAGCCTCGGCTGGCGGTGTACGCCCACTACTTCGACCGCCTGGAGCGGCAGCAGGCGCACGTGCGCTCGTCGGAGGTCGAAGCGCTGTTAGGGGCATTGAGCGACCCCTTTCGCTCGGCGGCATCCATTCATGGCGTGATGGCCGATGCCGACTTGCGCTTCGAGCCGGCGTGTGATTCCCAGGGCAACGTTCACGAAATTGGACAGGGGAGCATCAATGCCCTCATTACCCATCCCGACCGGGAAGCGCGCCGTACGGCCTGGGAACACTATGCCGATGCTTACCTGAACATGCAGAATGCCATGGCCGCCTGTCTGGCCACAGGGGTCAAGCAAAACGTTTTCATGGCGCGAGCACGAGGCTACGATTCGGCGCTGGAAGCCGCACTTACACCGAATGCCATCCCCACAAAGGTCTTCCATAACCTGATAGAGGTTTTCCGTCGCCACCTGCCGTTGTGGCATCGGTATTGGGCACTACGCAAACGCGTCTTTGGCCTGGAACGCCTGCCGGTCTGGGATATCAAAGCGCCCTTGCTGGCAGAGAAGGTGCGCATTCCCTATGAGCAGGCTGTGGAGTGGGTGATTGCTGGTCTGCAACCGTTGGGGGAGGAATACACCACAATCCTGCGTCGCGGCCTGACGGAAGAGCGCTGGGTGGACGTCTTCCCAAACCGGGGAAAGCGCGCCGGGGCTTTCTCTTCTGGTGCGCCGGGAACCCATCCCTTCATCATGATGAGTTACAACCAGGACATTTTCAGTTTGAGCACGCTGGCGCATGAAACCGGCCATTCCATGCATTCGTATCTGGCCTGGCGCAAACAGCCTTTCGTGTATGCCCACTACTCCCTGTTCGTAGCCGAGGTGGCTTCCAATTTCCATCAGGCACTGGTGCGCGATTACCTGCTGCGCACCCAGAACGAGCGTTCCTTCCAGATAGCCGTGCTGGAAGAAGCCATGTCCAACTTCCACCGCTACTTCTTCATCATGCCCACTCTGGCGCGGTTCGAATTGGAGATTCACCAGCGTGTGGAACGCGGCGAAGGATTGACGGCCAGCGTCCTGAACGATTTGATGGCCGACCTGTTCGCGGAAGGGTACGGTGATGAAGTGGCCTACGACCGTGAGCGAGTAGGCATTACCTGGGCACAATTCCCCACCCACCTGTACGCCAACTTCTACGTTTACCAATACGCCACCGGCATTTCGGCTGCCAACGCCCTGGCCCGCGGCATCCTGGATGGCAAGCCTGATGCGGTGGAGCGTTACCTGGCCTTCCTGGAAAGCGGCGGCGCACTGTATCCGCTGGATGCCCTTGCGCAGGCTGGCGTGGATATGACCTCACCGGAGCCGGTGGAGCGCGCCTTTGCCGTGTTGGAATCGTACATCGCCCGGCTGGAGCATTTGCTGTTGTGAAAGGTGTGTTTTGTGTCGGGGGGCGGGGAACGCAAGGGACGTACATTTTGCGTATAGCCTTGCGTGATGCGGCACGGCTGGCGTTGGGACGTTTTCAAGGAGGGCGCGTCTTCGATTTTCCCCCTGGAACGTATCTCTACGTTGGCTCGGCGCTGGGGTGCACAGGAAGCAGCACCCTGGGGCGGCGTTTGTTGCGGCACGCTTGCCGGAGGGAGGGGAAAGCGCACTCCCTGCTCCCCGCTTTGGAGGCTTTTTTTGCTCTCTCCCCTCCTGCACGGAAGCGCCTGCACTGGCATGTGGATTACCTGCTGGAACTTCCCCAGGCGGATTTGGAGGCGGCCTTCCTGTTTGCTTACCCCCATCCCCTGGAGGCGCGGTTATCCCGTTTTTTGCTGGAATTCCCTGAGGTGCAGCCGCACCCCCCTGGGGCTGGCGCGGGGGATGACCCAGGGGGAAGTCACCTCTTACGGGTTGTAGCCGCCTCCCTGTGGTGGTCTCGCTTTCCCCAGGTGCTGAATCAATGGCTGCAAAGCCTCCCTGAAACGCGTTCCACGGCGTGAAATCGTTTCCCGTTTTGGTGAATTCCCTTTCAGGGGGGCGTGTTCTGCCGTACACTTGAGCATGTGCCCTTTCACGCTGTGTGAGAGGCAAAAAAAGGCTTCGACGCACAAGGCCAGGCAAAGGATTTTGGGCGTTGTCGCAACGGCCAGATTAGAGACTACCCATGCGGAGGTGAAGTCATGCTCAAGAAAACGTACAGCAAAACCGGCAAGGTGTGCCGCGTGACGTTTCGGTTGCCTGCTGAAGTGCAGGCGAAAAAAGCCGTGCTGGCTGGCGATTTCAACGGTTGGGATACGCAGGCAAACCCCATGCGCGTGCTGAAAAATGGCGATTTCTCGGTGACCATCTCGTTGAAAGCCGGGCAGACATACCGTTTTCGGTACCTGCTGGATGGCAACCGCTGGGAAAACGATTGGGCGGCGGATGCCTATGTTCCCAATGCCTTTGGTGGGGACGATTCTGTCGTGCAGGTGTGAAAAGCGCGGCTACAAAAACAAAAGGGTTGTGACTTGGTCACAACCCTTTTTGTGTGCGGAGGGGGCGTTTCAGTGATTACTCACGGGAAACATCCTGCGCCTGAAGGCCCTTCTGCCCTTGCACGACGGTGAACGTAACACGTTCGCCTTCGTCCAGGGAGCGGTAGCCGCTGCCTTCGATGGCGCTATAGTGGACGAACACGTCGCCACCCTGGTCACGCTCGATGAAGCCATAACCCTTGGTGGCATTGAACCACTTAACCGTCCCGGTTTCGCGCTCTGCCATGTCATTCTCCTTTCCTAAAATTTTCTTCGGCAGGCGCTGACCGTAGATAAGCCTTGCTTCAAGGTACTACATGTTTCAGGACTGCCAGCGGGCTAACTTTAACACGCAGGGGGTATTTTGTCAAGTTTCGCCCTTTGGCGACAGCAATTCCCAATATGGGCCAATGCATCCGCAGATGGCGCAGATTACGCAGAGGAAAGGTAACTGCTCAGCCCACCCGCCGGGAAATCAATTCCCCGGCTGAGGACACCAAAGTCGGTAAACCCGACTGCCTGGCGCCAGCCGGATTGTTCCGGCTTTGGCCGCTCAGCCCGACGATTTATCGTCGGGCGTACCAGCATCCGTAGGACAACTGCTTGTCAGTTGTCCTGCACCGGGCATCCGTAGGACAACTGCTTGCCCGTTGCCCCGCACCGGGCATCCGTTAGGGCACCCGCTTGCCCGTTGTCCCGTATCGAGCATTCGCAGGGCACCCGCTTACCCGTTGCCCCGCACCGGACATCCGTAGGGCACCTGCTTGCCTGTTGTCCCGCACCGGGCATCCGTAGGACACCTGCTTGTCCGTTGTCCCGTATCGAGCATCCGCAGGACACCCGCTTAGCCGTTGCCCCGCACCGGGCATCCGCAGGGCACCCGCTTAGCCGTTGCCCCGCACCGGCATCCGTAGGACAACTGCTTGTCAGTTGTCCTGCACCCGGCATCCGTAGGACAACTGCTGGCCAGTTGTCCTGCACCGGGCATCCGTTTTCCCCGTAACGCGCGGGCAGGGCAAGGGAACAAGCCCTTGCCCTGCTCAATTGCGCACAACGACGTGGGGGAATTTATGGTCTTTTATCCACTACACGGGTTGAAAATGTGTCCTTTCGTGGTTACTGCCGTTGTTTGCGCTTCACTGCCAGGGAAACGATGCCGAGCAGTACGGCGCTCATCCCCACCAGCGGCCAGGTGTTGGGCGCGCCAGCCGCACGGGCCTGGAAGGCTTCCAGGCTGACGGCGGTGGGCGATGTGCCGGAGTCCAGCGTGCCCAGGGTGAAGTTGCTGCCCAGCAGGGAGACATCCACACCCAGGAATTGCACCTGGTCGCCGACGATGGCGGTGGCAGTGGCGATATCGCTGAACTGGCCGGTGGTGCCGGTGCGCTTCAGCAGGCGGTAGTTGGTCACGGGGCCGACCGGAGTCTTGCCGTTGCCCATGCCGCCTTCGCTGAAATCGAAGATGATGTCCACGGTGCAGGTGCCGGGGGTGGTGCAGTCCACGCCGGCGGTGTTGTCGGTGACATCGATGTAGAAGGCGCGCGCCCAGCGCTGTGCATTGGCGCCCCAGCCGGTGGGCAGGTCGGTGGTGACGTTGCTGTTGGCAGCCACATTGTGCCCGAAGAGCAGCCAGTCGCCGTCATCGTTGAGGAAGGAACGGTTCACCACAATCATCCCGGCGGCGTGCGCCTGGGTGTGCTGATTGCCGCCGTACTGCCCGATGCCGGCCACGTCCAGGTCGAAATCGCCGTTGA
>DAOTWV010000045.1:0-21592 GCA_034435695.1 Anaerolineales bacterium
CGGCTTTTCGCCGTTGAAGGTACATTTTAGCCGTTGTTTAGGGGACTTTTTATTCCGTTGTTTTGGGTACTTTTACCACCGTTGCTGACAACCCAGATGGGCGCGGCGCAAAGAAGTGTTGACCGCGCCGCCCTGGCGCATGATATCCATCGTCTCCTCACCAGGTACTACGGCCTGCCACTTAAGGCCATCCGGGCTCGCGAAGTGGTCGAGGAAGTCATGTCCATTGCATTTCGCCATCATTTGCGCCTCCCGTCTGACCTCTGGCTGCTGGGCAAAACGCTGAGCATGATGGAGGGGGTCGGCCTGCAACTGGACCCCGACTTCGATATGTTTGCCGTCTCGGAACCCTTCGTGCGGCGATTGCCTTTGAAGTCAATCCTGCCCAAGGCTTCTCAGGCGCGCACCTTGACTGGACAGGGGTTGGACTGGGCGGACCTGCTCAACATGCTGCCCAAATCCGGCCAGCGCTTTCTCCGACAGGCAGAGGCCGGTGAACTGTTCCAGATTACCATCAAAGACGCGGATTCCATCATCAAGCGGCTGGATCGCATGGCCACCCGTCTGACCCTGGCGCTGCTCACAGCGGCTTTGATTATCGGCCTAGCGCTATTGCTCCCGATGACACCAGCGGGAAGCTTTTGGCAGTGGCTATTAACTGCCGGATTCGTCATTGCAGCCATTCTGGGAGGATGGCTGCTGATTTCGATTTGGCGTGGAGGAAGGTAGAGAGAGGTGACTGTCATGTCATAAGTGACAGCCACTTGCTATCCTCTCACTCATACCGCAGGGCATCCACTGGCTCCAGGTTGGCAGCCTGATTGGCCGGGTACAACCCGGAGAAGATACCCACCGTGGCAGAGAACGTTACGGCCAGGGCAACCGCATTCAGGCCAATCGTAGGGGTGATCGGCAAACCCCAAAGGATGCAATCTGCCCGACCAACTGGGCAATTCCCCAGCCCAGCGCCACCCCGATGATTCCACCGCTCATGCTGAGCAACGAGGTTTCGATCAGAAACTGGATCATGATGTCCACTTTTTGGGCACCTACAGCTTTCCGCAAGCCAATTTCGCGGGTGCGTTCCACGCCACTCCAGAAGATGGTCAGTGTGTCGATCACCGACGTGGCGGTTTCCAGCGGATTGCCGTGCCGCTGACACCCACGCCAGTAGCCGCATCGCCTATCTCGATTTCCACAATGCATCGAAGAGCTTTTCCACCGCGCGGGTGATGCGGGCCGTTTCATCCGTCGGGCGGACAGGGTTGCCTGCCGCGCCACCGTGCGGAGGTCCGGCCAGCAAGGTATGCCATACCCGCATTATTGAGATGAGCCGAAATCAATTAACGCACGCCACACCGGCATGGCGGAAGAAACTTTGGAGCAGGTCTGGGCGTTTGCGCAGCCGGGCAAAGCCTGCATCCAACGCCTTTCGGATTTGGTGCGGCTCTCTGTACTTGCCATTCCGCATACGCTGCTTGACGTTGCCGTGGCAGTATTCTTCCGGGTTGAGTTCTGGTGCATATGGTGGCAAGTACTCCACCTGAATATCCGGGTAACGTGCCAAGTAGTCTTGTACCTTGCGACTGCGATGGATGGAAGCGTTGTCCCAAATGAGAATGATGGGACGGGTAACATGCCGACGCAAATGCTCCAAAGAGCGGATTACCTCATCAGATTTGACGGAACCTTCAAAATGCCGCTTGTAGATTTTGCCGCTATGGGTCAACATCACCAGAGTTGAGACAACCCGCCGGTAGGCTGTGACCTGCTTCATATGAGGTGTCTCGCCACGGGGCGCCCAGGTATGGGTACTCCCTTCTCCATAGCGATAGCCAAACTCACCTGCAAACACAATCTCAGCCTGTTTGGCTTGCGCGTTTTTTTATCCTGGGCCATTGGGTTGCTTTCCAATCTGCGATGGCCGCTTCATCTCGTTCGAGGGCCCGCACTTCCGGCTTTTGCACACTCCAGCCCAGGCGATGCAGCAATTTCCCCACCGCAGTTGAGTGATACTTCACCCCAAAGGTGCGCTGGATGACTTCCTTCACCCGCGCTTGTGTCCAACGATCCGTCGGAAAGCCGGAGGCTTCTGCCCCTTGCTTCAGCAAATCCAGCAATGCCTGTTGTTGTTCTTTGTTCAACTTTGCAGGACGCCCGGGAGATTTGTGCGCTTGATACGCACGCTCTCCTTCCTTTGCGAATCGCCGCTTCCACTGGGTAACTGCCGCCCGGCTTACGCCCAGTTCCCGGGATAGAGCGTCGGCCTCCGGAGCCGAAGACCCGCGTTCGAGCCGCGGTGGGGGTACTGTCCACGAATGTCCACGAATGTCCACGAATGTCCACGAATGAAAGGGATGAATACAATGGCAGTTGTGTTCATCCCTTTCGTTTGTGTTCGCCCGCGGCTTGTGTCACATTAAATGTGATAAAATACAGAAAAATCGTTTTTTACGTGACAAAAGGAGCCTTCTATGAAACGCAACGTGCTGGTTTTTGGGCTGCTGACCATGATGCTTCTCGCGGCCTGCGGAGGACAAAGTGGAACACTCACCGTGCACGACGCATGGGCGCGCCCGGCGGAGCAGGGACAAAACAGCGCAGTGTACTTCGTCATCGAAAACCCCGCTGCAGCCGACACCCTGCAAGGGGTAAGCAGCGACGTCGCCGAAGCAGTCGAAATGCACCGCAGTGTTATGGCCGATGATGGCACAATGCGGATGGAACATCAAATGAGCGTACCTGTGCCCGCGAAGGGCAGCCTGGAATTCAAACCGGGAGGCTACCATGTGATGCTCATCAATTTGAAGCAGCCCCTGGCGGTGGGCGACACCTTCCAGGTGGTGCTGCACCTCCAGAATGCCGGCGACATCCCCGTCGAAGTCACCGTACACCAACCCTGAAACACACGCCGCCCCGAGGCAATCCTCGGGGCGGTTTCGTATTCTTACGGGGGAATATCAAAACAGCAAACGGTCGGCCATCAGGGCGAAGAAAATGAAGGCCAGGTACATGCTGGAATAGCGGTACATCTTCCAGGCCACCTTGTTGCCGCTGCCCTTCCACACCCGGTAGGCTGCCCCCAGCAACCACAGTCCCAGCACGGCGGCCAGCACGGCGTACAACGCGCCGCCCAGCCCCAGCAGAGGAAACAGCAGCGTGACGACCACCAATTCCACCGTGTACAGAAAAACCTGCCAGCGGGTTTCGGCCTCACCGCGCACCACCGGCAGCATGGGGACGCCGGCGCGGGCGTAATCGTTGCGGCGCACAATCGCCAGCGCCCAGAAATGCGGCGGAGTCCACAAAAAGACCAGCACGAAGAGCAGCAGCGAGGGGAAAGTGAGCGAACCGGTAGCCGCAGCCCAGCCTACCAGCGGGGGGATGGCGCCCGCGCCGCCGCCAATCACGATGTTCTGCACGGTGGTCTTCTTCAACAGCAAACTGTACAGCACGACGTAGTAGAAAGCGCCTGCCAGGCTGAGCAGGGCCGCCAGGATGTTGACGAAGGCCGTCAGCAGGTAGAAGGAGGCCAGTGCGATGCCAACCCCGAAGGCCAGCCCTTCCCCCGGGGTGACGCGCCCGGAGGGGATGGGACGTTTCTGGGTGCGCTGCATCTTGCGGTCATCGTAACGGTCAATGTACTGGTTGATAGCCCCGGAACCGCCCGCCGCCAGGAAGCCGCCCAGCAAAGTCCAGAAGGTGACGCGCCAGTCCGGCCAGGCTCGCAGGCCGATGACCATGCCAGCGTAGGTGGTGACCAGCAGCAGCAGGACGACAATCGGCTTGGTGAGTTGCAGGAAGGCCGCGGCCATGCCGCGCAGGGTGCGTCCGCGCCAGGCCAGCGCGTCGGTGCGGGCATCGGCCAGTGTGCGCCCGGAGAAGGCCGAGAAGGCGATGGTCAACGTCAGCGCAGCCCACACTGCCGCCGACGTGGCCGTGTGCAGCGCCAGCAGGTGCGGCGGAAAGCCCTGGGCGCCCAACAGCGCCTGCGCCACGAACAACACCGCCGTCGAGGTGGCGCTCACCAGCACGACCGTATGGCTGCGCTGCGTGCGCCAGGCCTGCCAGAAGAGCATCGCCACCTGCAGGGCGGCAAAGAGCACCAGCGCCCGATGCGTGAGGTTGAGCCACGCCAGCGCGTCCACCGGCCAGGCAAGTCCGTTGCACAGCGGCCAATCGGGGCAGGATGCCGCCGCGCCCGTCACCGCCACCAGCGAGCCGCTCAGGTAGAGCAGAAAGGCGCTCCCCAGGGTGAGCAGTCCCAGGCGGGTGAAGGGCAGGCGCAGGGAAAAAGGATGCGCACTCCACGAGGCGGCCAGCGCGGTCAGCACTGTCGCCAGAATGCCCAGCGCCAGCCCCATGTGGATGGCCGTCTGCCAGGCCAGCGGGCTGCCGATGAGCGCCGCGCCGGAAAGCAGGGCTTCTCCCCCCATCAGGGCCGCTCCAATCCACAGGGGACGGCGCACGGCGGCATCGGCTTTACGTGCAGCCCATACCGCCCAGGCCAGCAGGCCGCCGCTTACCAGGGTCAGGGCGCGGTGCAGGTAATCGAGTTGGGCAACGGGCAGGGCGGGCATCGTCCAGCCGCCGTAACAGGTCGGCCAGTCGGGGCAGCCGCCGCCCTGGGAGGCGCGCACAATCGCTCCCAGCACGATGACAACGTACACGGTCAGGGCGGTCAAAATCAAGGGCAGACGAGTAGAACGCTTCATGGGAGTCACTCCTGGGAGACGGGTTGGGCATCGTGACGGGCACGCGCCTGCATCTCGCGGTATACGAAGAAGGGGTAGCCGAGCAGCAGCAGGGCGGCAAACGAGAACCACTGGATGGCATAACTGAGGTGCGGGCCTTCGGTGATTTCGATATGCGGCAGGGCACGGTAGGGCAGGCTATCCTCGCTGGCGCCCTCCGGCGGGGCCTGGATGACGTAGGCCGGCGGCAGCGTGTAGGGGGTCTGGCTGCTCAGGTAGGCGGTGTCCACGCACCACAGTTCGGGGGTCAGCGCGGGGTCTACGCCCTCGGCAATGCAGTCCTTGATGCCGTAGTTGCTTTGGGCCGCGGCCAGCATGCCTTCGACATGCACCGCGCCGGGCTGGTCGTATTGCGCCAGAGCGTCGGCCTGCCAGTCTTCGTAGGGCACCCAGCCGCGGTCTACCAGCAACACGGTGTTGGTTCCGGCGATGCGCAACGGCGTGAGCAGGTGTACGCCCATGCGTCCGGCATGCTCTTGATTGCCAAGCACCACCTGATGCTCGAAATCGAAGACACCTTCGGCGACCACACTGCGAAAGGCCAGCGCCTGCCAGTCTTCGGGCAGGGTATCGGCGGTCAACATCAGGGGAGGCTGGTCAATTTGGGAGAGCACCTGCGCGTTGAAGGCGCGGCGTTGCGCCAGCCGGTCCAGTTGCCAGATGCCCAGGCGAACCATCACCAGGGCTGCCAGCACGACGAGGGGGGTGAGGAAAATCCAGGGTTTACGGAACAGGTACATGAGACCACAGATGAAAGAAGACCACAGATGAAAGGGATGAAAGGGATACCCCCTCTCCCTTAGGGAGAGGGGCAGGGGGTGAGGGAGGGTTAGGGCAGGGGGTGAGGGAAGGGGGGCATCCCCCTCACTCAAATGCGCGCTGCATCTCCGGGGGCGTGCGCACCATCAAACTATACACGAAAATGAACATCGTCAAGGGAATGGTGCCATACCACAGGGCGGCCAGGCGCGATTTCCAGGTGGTGGCGGTGCGCACCGTGAAGCCCAGGTATTTGGTGGGCTGGAAGGTGCAGGAATAGACGTAATCATCCACACGCTGCATTTGCAGGGAGGCGCTGCTGCCAGCCGGAATCCACAGGGGGCCGAGTTGGTGCGGCACCACATCTTCATTGTGCACCAGCAGGGTATCGCCAATCACGAAAATCATATCGTCCGGGATGACGGGGACGGGCATCCCCATCTCGATGCGCTCGGCAGTGCCTTTGGGGACGGTGATTTCGATGGTCTGCGGGCCGCGCTCATCGGGGTTGCGCATCATCCGGTAGACGATTTCGCTGAAGGTCAGCAAAAAAACGGCGGCCAGGAGAAACGAGAACAGCAAACGGCGTCCCAGGGTGCGAGTCAAACTTTTGTTCAGCATCAATGCTCCAACAGATACAGCAGGTCTTCGAGCATGGCATCCACTTCCATGCCAAAGGGAAAGGTCAGGCGCAACTGCCCGGCCTGGTCGATGACGTAGGTGCGGGCGCTGTGGTTGAAGGTGTAGCCCAGCGCGCCGCCCACATCTTCGCGTTCGCGGGTGATGCCGTAGGCATCCCACAGGGGCTGGAGTTGGGCTTCGGTACCGCTCAGCCCAAGGATGCCGGCATCGAATTTGTCCACGTAGGCGGCGATGTCGGCCGGGGTATCGCGCTGCGGGTCGATGGTGATGAAGACAAAGCGCACCCGGTCGGCGTTGGGGCCGAGTTTGCGGTGTAGTTGGGCGAATTCGCCCAGGGTGGTGGGGCACACATCGGGGCAGTTGGCGTACCCGAAGAAGAGTACCACCAGTTTACCGCGCTGGTCTGCCAGGCGGAAGGGCTGCCCGTGCTGGTCGGAGAGCGAAATATCCGGGGCCGGCACCGGCGGGTCAATCAGGCTGCCGCGGAAGGCGTAGGTTTTGGGCCTGCCCAGGTTCCATACCAGGGCGATGCCCAGCAAGAGGGCCAACGCGGCCAGCAGAAGGGTACGACGGGAAAGGGACATGGGGGATTCGGGAAAAAACCGGGGTTTCCCCCGCGTGGCAGGGAAAACCCCGGAAAATCCACGTCGGGGGATGCCCCAACGTCAGGTTGCAATGCGCCCACAGCGGGGGTGTCTTGCAGTTTTCACGTGCGGCCAATCAGCCGCCAACGATATGCCCAATCAGGTAGATGGCCGGGTAGAAGAAAATCCACACCACATCCACGAAGTGCCAGTACACGGCGGCGGCTTCCACTGCCCAGTGCTTTTCGGGCGTGTACAGCCCCTTGCGGCCGTTACGGTACACCACCGCCAGGAAGATGATACCGGTCAGGACGTGGAAGGCGTGCATGCCGGTCATCAGGAAGAAGACGGCGCCGTAGGTGTTTTCGTAGGTGTTGAGGTGCGAACCCGGCCATTCCACGAACAGCACGCCAAGCAGGAAGACCAGCCCCAAAATCATGGTGATGACGATGCCGGTCAGGAAGTTCTTGCGGTCGCCGTGGGCGGCGGCCACTTCGGCGCGGTTCATGAAGAAACTGCTGATGAGCAGTGCGGCGGTCAGGATGAAGGCCGGCGTCTGTTCCAGGTGGGGGCGGGTATTGCCCCACAGGTAGAAACGGGAGATGAGAATCCCGCCGAAGAGGAAAGTTTCGGAGAGCAGGAACAGCCACAGGGCCAGACGGTTGCGCCCCAACTGGGTGCGGTATTCCATCAGGGATTCGTGTGCGCTTTCGGCATGGGTCGTCATTTTAGTGTTCCTCCTCGCCAAACAGGCGGCCAATGTGCATGTAATCGCGCACCACCAGGGAGGCCTTAATCAAGGCAATCGCCAGGAAAACGGCCGTCCATTGTGCACCTGCCCGCCCCAGATAAAACTCGCCAATGGTCAGTACTGCCAGAATGAGCATGACGGTGATGCCAATGCGAAAGGCTCGTGCTTTTTTGTCGTCCATAATTCATTTACTCCTGTACACTCAATCGCCTGCCGGGGCTTCGATGGGACGGACGTAAACCGGGTCTTTCAGGCCGTAATCGTAGGGGTGACCAACCACTTCAATGGGTTTTTCGAAGTTGTACACCGGCACCGGCGAGGGGGTCTGGAATTCAGGGGACAGGGAGCGCCAGGGGTTGGCGGCGGCCTGTTCACCCCAGCGGGCGCTGTACACCAGGTTGTAGACCATGATGACCACCGAGAGCGCAATGGCAAAGCCCGCAATGGTGATAGCGATATGTTGCGGCTGGATGCCCAGCGCCGGGTCGTAGGCCGCAATGCGGCGGCGCATCCCCAGCAGACCGGCGTCCATCTGCATCAGGGTCATTACCATGAAGGCCGGGAACATCAGCCAGAAGTGTACCTTGCCCAGTTTTTCGTTGTACATCTTGCCGGTCACTTTGGGGAACCAGTAGTACAGGGCGGCCATGAAGGGGAAGATGTAGCCGCCGAACATGGTGCTGTGGAAGTGCCCGACGATGAAGTAGGTATCGTGCAGGTACAGGTCGGTGGGCACCATGGCGTTGGGCGGGCCGCTCAAACCGCCGAGCAGGAAAATCATAATTGCGGCCAGGGTAAAGAGCATGGGCGTGGGGAAAATCAACTTACCGCGCCACATGGTGGCAATCCAACTGAAGAATTTGACGCCGGTCGGCACGGCCACCAGCACAGTGCTGACCATGAAGGGCACCCGCAGGTAGGACTGCATGCCGGCGGTGAACATGTGGTGCGCCCACACGAAGAAACCTACCAGGGCGATGCCGATGGAGGAGAGCGCCACCCACTTGTAGCCGAACAATGGCTTGCGGGAAAAGACCGGCACCAGTTCGCTAATCACACCCAGGCCGGGCAGCACGAAGACGTATACCACGGGGTGCGAGTAGAACCAGAACAGGTGCTGGAACAGGATGGGGTCGCCGCCTTTGGCCGGGTCGAAGAAGCCCATGCCAAACAGGCGCTGGAACATCGCCATCAGGAAGGACAGGCCAATCAACTGGGTGGCAAAAGCCTGAATGAGCGCCGCCGACATGGCCGTCCAGGCGAAGATGGGGGTGCGGAAGAGCGTCATGCCCTTGGCGCGCATGGTGAAGAAGGTGACGATGATGTTGATGCCGCCCAAGATGCCCGAAAAACCGTTCAGGAAGATACCCAGGTAGAACATCTGCATCCCCAGGGGAGCACGCGTGCTCAGGGGCGGGTACGCCACCCAACCGGTGTCCACGCCCCCCAGGAAGAGCGAACTGACCAGTACCAGGCCGCTGGGCACCGCAATCCAGAAGGACAGCCCGTTCAGGCGGGGGAAGGCCATGTCACGGGCGCCAATCATCAGCGGCATCAGGTAGTTGGACATGGCGGCCACCCCCATCAGAATGGAGGCAATCATCACCATGCCGTGCAGTGTCATGAAGGTGTTGTACCCCGTCAGACCAGCCATGCTGTTGGGGTCGCCGGTGAACAAGTCCAGGGCTGGGGTCGCCAGTTCGACGCGGAAAATCAGGGCAAACGTACCGCCAATCGCCAGCAGGATGAGCGACCACACGCCGTACTGCACGCCGATGACTTTGTGGTCTACCGAGAAACTCAGGTAACGCTGCAAGGGCGTCCATTCTTCGGGGTCGTGCGGATGGGTGGGGGTGGGTTCCCCTTTGGCCCACTTGAACCAGTCGTTGAAGGCGCCCACGGCAACGAGGGAGCACAACACCCCGACCAGGCCGCCGGTTACCCAGGCGGGTTCCGGTTTCCAGACGGGCGTCATGCCCGCCAGCATGCGAATCAGGTCTACCAGGCCCATGCCGAGCAGGGTACCAAAGACCTGTCCCAGCAGGGCGCGTACCAGACCATAGGAGAAGAATTTTTTCATGCTTGCAAACCTCCTTGCCCTATTTCAGGCTCTTGATGAAGGCGATGATGTCGCTGATTTGGTCTTCGCTCAACTGGTCGCCAAAAGTAGGCGGCATGACGTTGGTGAAGCCTTCCACGATTTTTGCGCCGGGGTCTACGATGGATTCGTACAGGTAGGCCTCGTCGGCGTCCACGTCGCTGCCATCGGCCAGTTTGACGTCCTCATCGTACAGTCCCTTCCAGGTGGGGCCGACGCCGGGATTGCCATCGATGCTGTGGCAGCCCAGGCAGCCGTATTGCTGCGCCAGTTGCTGGCCGCGTGCCGCCGGGTCTGCGGCTGCTGCACCGCCGGCCTGCTCTTGCAGCCAGGAGTCGTAGGCCGCCTGACTGACGACACGCACATCCGCCAGCATGTAGGCATGCCGCTGACCGCAGATTTCGGCGCAGCGCACCTTGTAATCGCCCATGCGGGTGGGGGTGATGCGCAATTCCTGTTTGAAGCCCGGCACCAGGTCCTGCTTGACGCGGAATTCCGGCACCCAGAAGGAATGCAGCACGTCCACCGATTCGAGCGTCAGCAGTACGGGCTGGTCTACCGGCAGCACCAGTTGGTCGCTGACCGTGCCGTCGGGGTACTCGAAGCGCCAGGCCCACTGCTGCCCGGTGACCTTGACTTCCATTTCGCCGGCGTTCACGCGCGTGATGTCCTTGAGTGTGCGCGCCCCGATGGCGGCAAAGGCCAGTACGGTGATGAGCGGCAGGATGGTCCAGGTGATTTCCAGGGCGTCGTTTCCTTCGATGTGTTCGGCATCGCTTTCGTCGCCCTTCTGACGGCGAAAGAAAATGATGCTGTAGAGCATGAAGCCCACCACCAGGGCAAACAAGAAGGAAATCAACACCCACTCGTAGCGGAAAAGGGTATCCACTGCGGAGGCCTGCGCGCTGGCCGGCGTGGTGAGAAGCCACTGGTTTTGCAGCCCTACCACGCCAAGCACAGTCAGCGCCAAAATCAAGATGATTACTCCAATCCAATGCTTCATAGAATCACTCCTCCATGCCTGGGTAGGAACCGGCTCTTGGTTGCCAGTCTCTGGCTCGTCCGTGGAATCGGGAAAATCGAACCAGGTATTGACCTGCGAGGGGATGACCTCTCGTCTTTCGTACACCACGCCCTGGTCACCGCCTTCCTGCAATGAGAGCAACACCAACCGACGCTGGGATTCGCCCCGTAAAAACTCGTTGATGAACGCTTCCTGATTTACAGCCTCATCGTCGTAATCCACGACAACCAGGTCTGGCGAGAGGGCATCCAGGACCTCCAAGGCCTTCTCTACGCTGGAAACGATTCCCACTATCTGCACATTGCTACCATAGCGCTCCTGCAATAAGCGTTTCAAGCCTTCGGAAAATAAGGGATGACTGGAAGCAATGAGTACACGATGGGAGCTATCTGGCATGGTAATATCCTCACAGGTATCATGAGACAACAACCGCGAAGCCTGCTATGCAGTGTACAGGAAATATAACAAATCTGAGAAAACTTGTCTGTCATCCCCCCAGAAGTACTATGCAGGATTATTTTCCCCCAAACGGGTGATTCAGCATTCACCCGCCTTTGACCACCATTCCTGCACATAGCAGTCCCCCATTTTGGGGTCAATGGGGAAGGCATTTCCCCTCAATTTTGGTGCAATACGCCTAGCGAGAGGGCTTTGCTCACGGCTTCAGCCCGATTGTGCACATCCAGTTTCTCAAAAATGCGGCGCACGTGGGTTTTGACGGTATTTTCGGAAATGAACAAGGTGCGTGCAATGGCCGTGGTGGTTTTTCCCGTCGCCAACAGACGCAATACCTCGATTTCCCGCTGACTAAGGCCGACGTCGCTATTGCTCAGTTCATTTCTGGCAATGGCCTGCATCACCCGGCCAGTCACATCCGGGTCCAGCACACCTTTTCCTTCGCAAACCTGCAAGATGCTTTTACGCAGCACTTCAGGCTCGGCGTTTTTGAGCAAGTACCCATCCGCGCCAGCAGCAATGGCCCCAAACAAGTCGTTATCGTGCCGGGAAACGGTCAACATCAGAATGCGCATTTCCGGGTATACCTCGCGCATAGCAGCAGCAGCCTGTACACCGTCCATCACAGGCATGTTGACATCCAGGAGTACAAGGTCAGGGTGCACAGCGCGCACTTTTTCCAGGGCCTTTTGCCCATTCTCCGCTTCGCCTACGACTTGAAACTCTGGGAAATCGGAAAGCAGGCTGACCAATCCAGCCCGGAACAGTGCATGGTCATCAACAACCAGGATACGAATTTCACGCATGTCTCTCCTCCAAAAAAGGCAAGCGTACCTGGATGCAGGTACCTTTCCCCTCCTGGCTGATAATCTGGAATTCGCCTCCCAGGATATCGGTGCGTTCTCGCATGCCTTCCAGGCCGTGTCTCACACTGGGAACGACGTCTTCAGGAGAAAAACCGCGCCCATCATCCCTGATTTCCAGAAGCACCTCATCATGCCCTACTCTTCGGGCACTGACCCATGCCCGACTGGCATGGGCGTGTTTCCGCACGTTGGTCAATGATTCTTGAATGATACGCAGCAATTGCGCCTGAACTTCTGGGGAGAAGGCCTCCAGCAATTCCAGGTTTTCCGCTATAACGGGAATCTTAGCGTGTTCCTGGAATTCATCAAGGGTCTGCGTCATCCACGAAAGCATTTGCCCCTCTGATGAAGTCAACCGCAACCCGTCGATGGCTTCGCGGACATCCAGATAGGCATCGGAAACCGTTTGATACCACAACTCCAGGCTGCTCTCCAGTTTCTCAAGGTTGCCGCGTTGCAGGTAAGAACGCATTTGCACCGCCTGTAATTTGAGGAACCCCAGGGTTTGCGCCAGGCCATCATGAATTTCACGCGCCAGACGGGAGCGTTCTTCCCGCACCAGGCGGTATTCCAGTTCGGACATCAAGTGTGCATTTTGCAACAACAAGGCCAGTTGACCGGCAATGACCTGCAAAAGTTCCATGTGTCGTCGGGTAAACTCACCAGGCGGGTAGCGGCCTACGGCCAGTGCACCTGCAGGAGGGGCGTTAGACACATACAAGGGAGTGACCAGCAATGCTCCGCTTCCGCCTTCTCCGTGCTGGGTTCCTTTGATGCCATCAATCGAAACCGCCTCTGCCGTTTGCATCGCGGCCTGTAAAATGCTTTCCACAAAGACTTCTACCTGTTCGGTAACTTTCCCTCGGAGATACAGTCGTTGCTTTCCAGTGCCAGGCTGCACGCTTAACAAGGCCACGAACCCCGCATCGAAGATGTGCAGCACATTATCCAGAAAACGGGTGATGACCTGATGCATGTCGCGGCGCTCGTTCATCGCCTTCAATTGCCCCAGGGCTTCGATTTCCCTGCGCCGCACGCGCAACCCATCCAGGCGTAAGGCGGCATCATCCACCACCGTCGAGAGCAGTTGCACCTGATGTTCATCCAGCGGCGCGTCCGTGGCACGATACAACGTAAGCATCCCCACCTGGTGCGAACCGCACCACAAGCGTTGACAGTGCATTTCGCGCACGCCGGCCAGTTCTTGCAGCGTGGCTGGCGGAGAAAGCGGGCAGTTGCTATTGTTGAGGGCATGGTGGGTTTTACATTGCTGGCAACGCTGACGCGCCTCTGGGCGCGCCAGATGCTCAGCCCATACATCCATGGCTTTTTGTGGCAGCCTCCCCCGGCTAATGGCAGCCATTGGCCTTTCGCGTTCATCAAAGGGGACAAAGGATACACCGGCTACATCTACCACTTGCGGAACAAATTCCAACAAAGCGGCGATGATTTCTTCTTCCTCTTCAGCCTCTACGAAGCGTTGGTTAAGGGCGAACAGGGCTTTCTGGCTTCTTTGAATGTCATCCAGCATGGCATTCATTTGATGCCATTGCGATGTCACCTTGTGGTGCCGGTACCACTCTCGCCACCACAGGGAAAATAGCCCTGCGGATGCAAACAGGGCAAGCCCTAACCGCACCAACGCGCCGTCTACATCACCGAGATAACCGTGCTGCCGCAGTAATTCCAGTACTTCATGCACAAATACAAAGGCAAACAAGAAAGCGGCGGCGAACAGCGTCCAGCGAGCAGTGTCTGCAACAAGCCCATTTTGCCAGTGCTGCCATATACCCCGCAGCCGGTTTCGTAATTCAGTCATGGTGTTTTTTGAAAGCGGTTTCTTCAACACAGTAAAAAATTCCGGTAAATTTTGTCAATTATACCTGGTTCACCCGTCAGGGGGAACAGGTATTCACCCTTTCGTGTCTTGTGAGAGAGGATAAGCCATTGTATCATGTATTTGTGGTACTTCGGTACTACATGCGGATAAGCCCAAATGACATTTCTCCCAGCCAAGACGTAGATTCTCACTGTAGAAGCGGTAACCAATTGCTCTGGGTCTGCATTCCACCGATTTTATCCGCAGCGCAGGTTCGGTTATCCCGGGGCTCTCAGCCCCCCAATCCTTTCTTTACAGAGGAGGTACCTCACATGCGAAAACCTGGCTATATCTTGCTACTTGTTGCTGCTCTGGCGATTGTATTGGCCGCCTGCTCTCCAGGGCCTGCAGCACACGCCGTGGCTACAGCCACAGCCAAAGCAGAAGCCGCGGCACAGGCCACAACGGAAGCCGAGACAGCAGCCAAAGCCCCTTCTGCCAACGCAGGCCCTGTCCTGGGAAAAGGTGAATGCGAAGTCACTGCAGTGGACTTGATTGGTGCCTGGGTAGACGCCGGTGCATCGGATACCGCAGCCTTTTCCTTTACCGCGGCAGACGGCAGTACCTGCCAGGGAACCTTTGCCGAGGAAATTCTACCGCTCTTTACCCAGCCCGGTATATGGTTCGAAAATTCTCCCTCGTGCAACAGTTGCCACAACGGAAACACCGAAACCTCCTTGCACGAAATGGACCTCAACACCTACGAGGGCATCATGAAAGGCGCAGATGTGCTCTCCGACCCGCCCGGCGCGCCCATCCTCGTCGCTGGTGACTGGCACGCCAGCAAATTGCGTGACCGTCTGCGCAATAACCGCATGCCCCCCGGTATGCCCTTTGACATCACAACCACCAACCGTAACGGCCCGTGTGTAGAGGTCTCTGCGGATGGTGTCACGGTGGTCAAGGATGACAACGGCAAGCCCACCTATGGCTGCGACCTGAACGCGGTAGATTTGATTGGCGCCTGGGTGGATGCTGGTGCCAGCGATACCGAAGCCTTTGAATACGGCGGCGCCCAACTGACTTTCGAGCGCGATATCCTCCCCTTCTTCACCCAGCCCGGTATGTGGTTCGAAAATTCTCCCTCGTGCAACAGTTGTCACAACGGAAACACCGAAACCTCCCTGCACGAAATGGACCTCAACACCTACGAGGGCATCATGAAAGGCGCAGATGTGCTCTCCGAACCGCCTGGCGCGCCTATCATCGTTCCCGGCGACTGGCACGCCAGCAAATTGCGTGGCCGCCTGCGCAATAACCGTATGCCCCCCGGTATGCCTTTCGACATCACCGAAGGCAACCGCAACGGGCCAACCGTTATGGCGGGAACGAAACAGTGATACACTGACCCATCGGCGTCTGCGCACGCTCCCAAGAAACTACGATTGGGCAGGCAGGGAAAGTTCCTCGCCTGCCCAATTGCTGTTTGGGCTATCCAGAGAGCGCCTGTGCAGGTTTACTGCATGATACGATATGCCGTCAGGTAACCGGCCTCATCTCCGACATATAACAAACCGTCGGATGCGAGAGCAATACCCGTTTGAACACTCCCCCCCGTCGAAAACCGCCACAACACCCTGCCATCATCCTGCTTTAACGCCACAACATCCCCGCGCTGGGTAATGAGGTACAGGCGGTCATTCATCGGAACCGGCAGGTGCATCAAATAGTTGAAAGAGCCTCCCTTCAAATTGGTCTCCCACAGCACATCACCAGTGCGCACATCCCAGGCATGGACTTTGGTATTCGCTGAGCCAAACCATAAAGTGTCACCTTTTCCGGTAAGCGAGGGAACCCAATTGCCGGTATCCCGCCGCCACACTTCCGTTCCCGTGGCTGCATCCAGTCCAACCACAAAATCACGGTATGCGATATAGGCCACACGCTCTGGCGTAGCATAAATAGCCTTGATGAAACCATCTTGTGCTTCGATGCGCCATACCTGCCTGCCATTGGCTGCCTCCAAAGCATAGAGGTGCATCCAGCCCCCCTCATCAATTTCGACCTCCCGATAAAAAGTCCCCCCAACATACACGCGCCCTCCCTCTTCGACGGGCGTCTGGAAAATATAATCCGGCGTGCGAAACTGCCAGCGTACCTCCCCTGTGGATGCATCGAAAGCCCACAGGGTGGCACCCCCGGCCTGGATTTCCTCCAGAGTAGCACCCACTGTCGTTGTCGTCAAATACAGGGTACCATCAGCCGTCAGCAACATGGGAAAGGGCGCATCGGCGTCCAGGGGATGCTGCCAGCGCACACTGCCATTGTCCTGATTTAAGGCATACAGTACGCCGTCCTGCCCGGCAACGAAAACCATGCCATCTCCAGCGGAAAGACTCTCGTGCCAGATACCTGCCTCAGGAGCAAACCGCCATTGTTCCCCCCCGGTTTTTCGGTTGAGCGCCAATACAAAGCCATTACGCGGTGCAACCAGTAACAAGTCACCGTTCACCAGCGGAGGACGGCGTAACTGGCCATCAATGTTCACCCGCCAGACCTGTTCCAGGGGTTGCCTCCTCCCACAGGCGCTCAACAGCAACGCAAAAACTGCCAGCCAAATGAGAAACATGCGACGCATATCTATTTCCTCCAAAAAACGCATACATGCCCGACGATTTGCTGTCGGGCATGTCAACAAGGCACATTCACTTCGTCAAAAACCGGCTTCTCTCAGCGCATCCAGTACCTGACGGCTATGCTGTGCAGGGCGTACTTTTTCAAAAACCTGTAAAATTTCCCCATCGGGAGAAATCAGGTAGGTGGTACGCAGTACCCCCTCATACTCACGCCCCATGAACTTTTTCAACCCCCACACCTGATACATCTGGCAGACTTCTTTTTCTGTATCGGCCAGCAAAGGAAAAGGCAGGTTGTATTTTTCTTTGAACTTTGCGTGCGATTTTGGAGAATCCGGGCTGACCCCCAGGATGACCACGCCTGCTTGCTCATAAGCCGAATAGTCATCGCGGAAATTGCAGGCTTCGGTGGTACAACCTTTGGTGTCGTCTTTGGGATAAAAATACAAAACCACGGGCTTGCCGCGAAATTCGCTCAATGTGCGCGGCGCACCCGTTTCGTCCGGCAAGGTGAAATCAGGGGCGGAAATACCGGCTTGCAAAGGCATGGTTCCTCCTCAGGAGTGCAACGGAAGCAGTCCAACTTTCTTCAATGCCATTTCCAGGGCATCAAGGCTAACAGGCTTGATGAGCGTGAGCAGCGCTCCGGTTTGCTGGGCGCGCGCGGCCGTCTGAGGCTGGTCATCCGAGGTGACCATGAACACAGGTACATGCTGCAAGCGCGGCTCCCGGCGGACATATGAAAGCACCTCGAAGCCGCTCACCCCCGGCATGTTGATATCCATGAAAATAACGTCCGGAATTTTGCGTGTAAGCGCCAACATGGCTGAACGAGAGCCATACACAGGGTAGGCCTCAACCCCCAGCAATTTGAGCATGTCACACATACTATCGGCAGTTTGCCGGTTATCATCAATCACAAAGGCAATGGTCATGGCGTATTCCTCTTCCAGGTGATGCACATAACATGATTTTACAGGTATCTCACAAACAACAGTGGCGAAAAGGTTGCAAGGTCATTATACCCGCGGCAAAAGCGCCGGGCAAGTAGTACAAAAAGGCCATCAATGCACCCACAAGGCAAAAGTCAGCAGATACGTAGGCAAAATGTACAGCGAAAGCGCCCCCAAACGCAGCAGACGCCATTGCGGGGAGGCCCCATCCCGAATACGTCCCACATACCAGATTTGAAACGCCCCCAATGGCAAAGCCAGTAAGGCGGGCATACCGACCCCTGGCGATAACCCGAACCCCAGAGCGGCACCAAGCACCAGCAGGGCTGCCACAATCAAAGCGTTGTGGAGGCGCATACCTTCCTCCCAACCCAGGCGCAGCATCAAGGTGTAACGCAAATGCTGGAGGTCATCAGCGTATGTTTCCAGTTCCAGCGCCAGCAAAGCCGCCAGATGCAAAAATGGGAGCGCGAAGGTAGTCATCCCCAAAAGGCGGTGTACCTCGCCCACCTGCCACACAAAAGCCAGTAATGGCGCGAAATTCGATGCGGCTATGGCTACAATCACCTCCCCATACCCATTTCGGGCGGCGCGCAAAGGTGGCAGTGCATAAGCAACCAAAAGCAAAAAATACACCAGCATCACCATCAGCACCACCGGGCGATAGCCAACTCGTGCTATCAGCACAACGGTCAGGGAAGCCCCTGCAGCAAACATCCCAAACGCGCTCCAGATGCTGTACTGGGTGCGACGCGCCGCGACCACATCCGTGCTGGCCGCCCTTTCCAAAGAGGTAAAACCACCCTCCAGCAGGTACATACCGGCCTGGATGCTCAATAACCACCCCAAACCGGCAGCAGCCACGCCAACATCCATCGCCTGCCCCAGGTAGTGCACCACCCCCAAACCCAGGATGTATGTCATCACACTGGCCAGCAGCACCCATGGACGCACCCAGCGTATCCATGCCTGATTGGTTTTCCGCGGGCTACTCATTGCTTCAACGCACGCCGGATATCACGCTGGTGAATCTGAATGTGGCGGTACATCAATTTGAGCATGTCTTCCACCGGCGCTTCGCCCAGGAAGGGGTGCCGCCCGACGGTTTGCAGGTCGGCCTCGGACATCCCATCCACCAGCGCGACGGTGGCCGCGCGGCGCTGCTCGAAAAGCGCCAGCAACTCCTCCGGGGTGCGGTCGGCCATCTCGCGTACCTTGCGCTGGTTGTAGGCATCCAGGTCGAAATCCGGCGGTGGCTGCTTACCTTCCTCCAGTAAGGCACGAATCAGGCGCGGAATACTGCTCTCGGCAGACGTAATGTGTGCCAGGATATCGCGTACCGTCCATTCTGCGCCTTCGGAATACACCGGGCGCTGCCAGTCTTCCGGGCTCAGGGCACGGAAAAAGGCCAGGGTCTTTTCACCTTCAGCATGAAGTTTTTGGGCAAGAGAAGACATGATAATGGTTGCAAACGCGTCAGGAATCGGGGAAAAGGAGACCGCTCCCCCCATTCCCGCGAGGAATGGAGGCAGCGAGTCCCCCTAGCGAATACGCATGGCATTGAACACCGCAAGCAGCGCCACCCCCACATCGGCAAAGACCGCCTGCCACAGGGTAGCCTGTCCACTGACACCCAGCAGGATGAAGGCCGCCTTGATGCCCAGCGCCATGCCTATATTTTGCCACACAATGCGGCGTGTGTGGCGGGCAATTTGTACTGCATCGGCCACTTTGAGCGGCGAATCGGTCATGATAACCACATCCGCGCTCTCGATAGCCGCCTGACTGCCCAGCGCGCCCATCGCGACCCCCACATCAGCGCGCCGTAGCGCAGGCGCATCGTTCACCCCATCCCCCACGAAAACCAGCGGCAGCGGCTGAGTCCGCATCGTGCGCTCTACCACATCCACCTTGTCCTCAGGCAGCATTTCGGCATGGAAGGCATCCAGATACAGGCTCTCAGCCACATGCTGAGCAACAGCCTGCCGGTCGCCGGTCAGCATCGCCACATAGGTCACCCCAAGCGTGCGCAACCTCTTCACCGCTTGCGCCGCATCGCTCTTCAGCGCGTCAGCAACCTGGAAATACCCCTGATACTTCCCATCCACAGCCATGTGCACCGAAGTCCCCGGCACGGCACACACCTCGGCATCATGCGGCACAGCAGTGTGATGCAGCAACGCATCATTTCCCAGCACCACATCCTGCGCATCTATTCGCGCCCGCACCCCAAAACCGGATAATTCCTCATACCGCTCCACCACCGGCAACACATCTCCATGCGCCCGGCGGATGGCCTCGGCAATCGGATGGGCAGAATGCGCCTCGGCCTGTGCTGCCAGCGCCAGCATATCTTCCGGCGGCATATCCCCTGCCGGGTGCGTCTCTTGCAGGCGAAAATCACCGCTGGTCAGCGTACCGGTCTTGTCGAAGAGCACACTGCGCACCCCTGCCAGCACATCCAGAAAAACGGCGCCCTTGACCAGGATACCGCGCCGTGCGGCAGCCCCAATGCCGCCAAAATATCCCAGCGGAATGCTGATGACCAGCGCACACGGGCACGAAATCACCAGCAGGGTGAGGGCGCGGTATCCCCATCCCGCGAACGTCCCCCACCCCAGCAGGGGCGGCAGGATGGCCGTCAGCGCGGCCAGCCCCACCACCACCGGCGTGTACCAGCGGGCAATGCGCGTCATCATGCGCTCAGGGGCTGCCTTACGGGCGGCGGCGTTCTCCACCAGGTCCAGCATCCGGGAAATGGAAGACTCCCCAAAGGGACGCGTCACCTCGAGGACGAGTACCCCCCGTTGATTGACCATCCCCGCCAGGACTTCATCCCCCGGGACGGCCCTGCGGGGGGTGGATTCACCCGTCAGGGGCGCGGTATCCAAAAGGGATTCCCCCTGCACCACACGCCCATCCAGGGGAATGCGCTCCCCAGGGTTGACCATCACCCTTTGGCCGACTTCCACATCCTGTGGGGATACCACCTCCCAGGAATCACCCCGCTGAAGGCGTGCCTGGTCGGGACGCACGGCCAGCAGCCCCTGAATGGAGCGGCGCGAGCGCCCTACGGCGCGTTCCTGCAGGTATTCCCCCACCCCATAGAACAGCATCACCCCGACGGCTTCCGCCGGTTCCCCAATGCCCCAGGCCCCCAGGGTAGCAATCGTCATCAGGAAATTTTCATCCAGCATCTGACCGTGACGCAAGTTACGCAGCGCCTGGGCAAGCACCGGAAAACCGCTCAGCAGGTACGCAGCCAGGAAGAGGCTCAGCCGCAGCCAGGGATGCGCACCACTCAGCAGCCCGCCGAGGAAACACATCCCGGCCGCGCCCAGCCGCCAGGGAGTGTGGTCGGGGGCGCTCTCCTGTGCGGCATCCATGGGCAGCAGGCGCACCTGCGGCTCGATTTCGGCAATGACGCGCCGGGCGGTCTGCGGGTCATCGGCATCCAGATGCAGGGTTGCAGTCGAAAAATTGAGGCTCACGGCACGCACACCGGGGGTTTCCCGCAGGCGTTCTTCGATTTCCAAAGCGCAATTAGCGCAATCCAGATTTTGTAAGCGATATTTCTGCATGAGAGATTGCCTTCCTCACTTTCCCTGGGCTTTCTCGCCAACGTGTTCGAGGCCGGAATAGAAAAGGTGCGCCACATGGTCGTCATCGAGGGCATAAAAAACCTGACGGCCTTCCTTGCGGGTGCGCACCAGGCGCAAGCGCAGCAACAGACGCAGATGATGGGAGGCGGCCGGCAACGTGAGGCCGACGGCCTCGGCCAGGTCGCCGACAGAGGCTTCGCCGCGCTGCACCAGCACGGCAATCAACTGCACACGCCGCGGGTCGCTGAAGGCGCTGAACAGGTCGGCAACGCTTTGGGCAGTTTCCAGAGAGGGGGGTAATTGAAAATCCATTTCAAAAACTCAAATACTCAAACAACTTTTTGAATAACCAACAAAAGTATACCCCCAGGCAAACACTTCGTCAAGGGAAATTGGCGTGGACGATGGACAACGGACGACGGACGACGGACGCCACTCCCCCTCAGCGCCTCCATCAGCCCCTCCCCCTTAGGGGGAGGGGTTGGGGTGAGGGACAGGGGGACGACAGACGACGGACGCCCCTCCCCCTCAGCGCCTCCACTAAGCCCCTCCCCCTTAGGGCTGGCGAGACGACACTTTTTAGAAAAAGGTTCATAGGGTATCCTAAAGACAGTCGGTCTAAGAAAGCCGAAAGGATACCTCTATGAA
>DAOTWV010000046.1:0-5794 GCA_034435695.1 Anaerolineales bacterium
CTTTACCGATCCCAGTAAGATACCTTTGCAAATCGGCCCCTTCCTATCCCCTGTCTGACTTGCCTCCAGAAAAGTGTCGTCTTCTCAGCCGCGGGGGAGGGGTTGGGGTGTGGGAAAAAGCCCTACCGCGTCAGCATCGGCAGGTAGATGTACGTCATCCCGTTGGTGGTCAGCGCAAAATCGGTGAAGTGGTCAATCTGCATGGTGACGACGTTGTTCTCCGTATCCACCACATAACTTTCGGGGTAGGTCCACTCGTTGGTGGTGGTGGAGAAGTACGCCGGGCGCAGCATCCCTTCGGGGAAACCGTCCAGCGAGGCTTCGTCATAGGCAAAGCGGATGACTACATCCTGGTTGAAGTGGTCTTCGATGGGTTCCCCGTCCGGGCCGGTTGCCAGGAAGGCGTAACCGTAGCGCACCACACGGGCACTGTGCTGACCCGGCAGGGTGGCAATCGGCACCACCCGCAGGGTCACCGTGCCGCTGACGGGCAGCGCGCCGCCGGGGATGTAGATTTCCGTGCCGTCGCTCAGGGCGATGCGCTGCGGCGTGCCGGCATCGAAGCGCGCCACCACCGGGGCGGGCTTGGCGTGCGGGCCGGTCAACGTCAAATCCAGGTTTTGAGCAGCCGAGGAGACGAAGACATCCTGCCGCGTTGCCCAGTAAGCCTTGCCGGTCTCGAAGGCCGCGCCGACGTGCCAGGTGGTGCCGGAAATCACCGGCAGGCTGTACACGCCTTCGGCGCTGCCGCCTGCTGTGGTCTGCGTCACCGGGAAGCGGCCATGAACGAAAGCGCCGTCATCCGACCAGGCGAAGACGTAGGCCGTACCCTGTCCCAGGGTAGGCGTCACGGTCAGCGTACCGCTCAAGGCGGCGTCGCTGCGCCGGAATTGCAGCACATGCCCGCCGGAGACCGCTCCCGGAGCCACGTTCACGACCACTTCCACCGGCTTGAGCCAGTCGGAACCGGGCAGCACTGCGCCCAGGCGGTAGCGGCCATAGGGCAGCGCCAGCGAGAAGGAACCGTCGGTGCGGCTGGTGGTGTGCAGCCACAGGCCATCCACTGCACCATCGAAACCGTGTACGATGACCTGGGCACCGGCCAGCGGGTTGCCATCCGGGTCAAGCACCTGCCCTTCCAGGCGGGCATCCTTCTGGGTTATCGGCAGCCCCACCAGGGCAGTCTGGCCGGATTCCACGGGGACGTTCTGCGCGCCGCCCAGGCGGGCGTACTGCGGCGAGGCGATGCGGTAATTCAGATGCCACAGACCTGCGGCTACCTGCAAGCCGAAGGTGCCGTTATCGGTGTTGACAGCCGTGGCCGCCCAGGCATTCTGGCTCCAGGCCGCAACCACGCCGGGCACACCGCTGACGGGCTGACCGCTGTTGCGCGGGTCTACCAGCGCACCGCCGATGGCGGCGTCCTTCGTGCGCACCGTCAGGGTGATGGCCGCCGTCTCGCCGGAAGCCACACTCACCAGGCGCTCACCGGTGGAGAGATACGGGCTGCCCGCCGGCAGGTAGGCCGCCACGTGATAGTCGCCCGCCGGGACGTTGATGCTGAACGCCCCTTCCTGGATGGGCGCGCCGTTGTGCGTGGCCGGGTGCCCGGCCATGACCGCCGCAGCCCAGCCCTCGGCATCCGTCACCGGGTCGCCGTTTTCATCCACCAGCACGCCGCTGATGACGGCATCCGTGCCGGTCAGGGAGAAATCGGCATTCGGGTGGGTTTCGCCGCTGGCGAGCGTGACTTCGAGGGCGTCGCCGGTGAACAGGTAAGGCTGCGAGGCCAGGGGAGCGGGGCGCACCTGCCAGGTTCCGCTGGTGACGGCCAGGGCGTAGATGCCGCCGGGGCCGCTCAGGGTGTGCAGGCTTCCGGGCACGCCGGGACGCCAGGCCACGACCGGCACCCCTTCGACGGCTGCCCCCGTGCCGGAGACGGTCAGCGTGCCGGTGATGAGCGCATCACGCGGCAGCAGCGTAATCGTCCCCAGGTCGAGCGTGCCGTTGGGCGGCAGGCGCACCGGGTCGAGGGCCGGGGAGAGGTAATTCGGGTCGGCGGCGTGGATGGCAACCTTGTAGCCGCCGCTGGGGAGGGTCAGGCTGAAGGCGCCGGTAGCGGGGTCAACCTGTGCAGCGCGTCCCACGCCCTCGTTGTTGTGCAGCGCCACGGTCACCGTGAAGGTCGGCGCGGAGCCATCGGGCAGGTGAATCACGCCGAAAGCGCCCGAATCTGCCAGCAAGACTTCGAAATCCACCTGTTCGCTCTGCGGCAGGGCGTTATCGCGGAAGTGGACGAACTGCGGGGAACCGGCGTACACCCAGTGGGGCGGATTGGAAGCATCCGTGGGGTGCACGGTCAAAGCCCACAGGCCGGCGGTCAGGTGCATGCTGTACGAACCATCGGCGGCGGTCAGCGTGCGCACTTCGCCGTCACGGTCTACGCGGTGCGCCGCCACGGCCGCGTTCTCGATGGGCGTGCCGTTCTGCGCCAGCACCGTGCCGCTCACCACTTTGGGCGGCGTGCGGAAGGTCAGCGTGTAAGGGTTGGAAGCCGTCGGCAGGGTCACCGAGACCGGCACGGGGGAGAGCAGACTGCCCTGAGTGCGCGGCGGCAGCGCCGTCAGGTAGTAGGAACCGGCGGGCAGGCCGCCCAGCGTCCAGAAGCCATCAGCGCGCGACAAACTGGTGAGGGCGTGTCCGCTACGGTCGGCCACCACCACCCGCGCCCCGGCAACGGGATTGCCCAGCGGGTCTTGAGTCACGCCCCACAGGTCGGCGGTGCGCAGGGTGATGCTGATGCTTTGCGTGAGCGTGCCGGAGACGGTGAAGGTTTGGGGGACGGAGCGGAAGTAGGGCTGATTCCCCAGGGGATAGGCCTGAATCCCGTAGGTTCCCGCCGGCAGCCCGCCGAGGGCAAACGTGCCCGTGAGGGCTTCCGTTGTCTGGAAGGGGTGCCCATCCGGCAGGAATACCGTAACCGCGGCCCCCGCGGGGGTACTGCCATCCGGGGCGTACACCGTCCCCAAAACCTGCGGACGCGTCAAGGCCAGGTCGCCAACGTCCACGGGGGCGTTGTGGATGGGCAGGGGATGCGGCAGCGATTGGGTCAATCCGCTGACGGCAGGCGGCACGGCCTTGATGACGTACAGGCCATTGGGCACCGGCCCCAGCGAAAACGTGCCGGTGTTCAGGTCGGGCACAGCCTGTCCAATCAGAGTATCACTGCCCGTCTCGAAGAGTTTGACGCGCGTGCCTGGGGGCAGGGGAAAACCGTCCGGCGAGGTCACCCGGCCAGTGACCATTCCGCCAAGGGTAGTGGCTGGTTGTGCGGCGACGGGCATGGCCGTCATCACCCCCCAGACAAGCGCCAGAGCGCTCACCAGGGGCAGCAACCAGAGAAACGATTTGTGTTGCATAGAAACACCTCCTCTGAAAAAGGCTGCAATGCAGCGCGGTATGCGACACATTTACGATAATGGTTGCCTGTTGCGGGGAAATTATCCGGAGGTAAACGGGATGTAAAAAATATCCGATGGTATAATCAGGACGTTATGGCGGACACACTTACACCCACTCCATCATACAACAAAACCGATGAGACCAACACCGGCAATTCCCATCGTGCGGCTCTCATTGGTGCAATCGCCGCGGTAGTTCTCTTGTTGGCGCTGCTTGGCGGGGCTGTGTGGCTGCTGATGCAGCCCGGCACGGATACCGCCCGCGTACGGGATATCTTCATCATCTTCATGGCGTTGGAAACGCTGTTGATTGGGTTGGCGCTCATCGTGCTCATCGTACAACTGGCACGGCTGATAAATCTGCTGCAAAACGAGGTCAAGCCAATACTGGACTCGACCAACGAGACAGCCAACACCCTGCGCGGTACAGCAGCCTTTTTGAGCGATAACCTGGCAGAACCGGTTATCAAATTGAATGAGTACGTGGCCGCGCTGCAAAAACTGGTAGCGCTGCTGCGCGTCGGCAAGAAGTAATGCTCAAGGAGCCAAAATGAGCGCCCCACAACAAAATAGCAACCTGGAACACCTGAGTGAAAACATCAAGGCCAGTTTGCAAAAAGTAGAGCAGGCCGTCCAGCAGCGGGAAAAAACCTACACACGGCTTTCTGTCGCCGGCATCGTAGGGTCGGCAGGCGCGACCCTGGTGGCAGCAGGCACAGCGGCGGCCGGGCCGGCGGCACAGATCGGCACCAGCGGCTGGAGAACGGCCTGCATCGTGGCCGCTGTTTTCAGTTTCGTGGCAACGGTCAGCACAGCGCTCAACCAACAATTCAGTCTCAACGAGAAACTGGCAAAGGGAAAAGAGTGCGCGGGCAGATTGAAGTATTTGAACGCATTGCTCGCTGCCGGTAATGTGCCTGCCGAAAAATTGACTCAGGAGTACGGCGATATCATCAAGGCTTACCCGGATTGGGTATGAGCCAGCACATAACTACAAGCAATTAAGCCAGCAGTGAGTAAAATACACACGCAAAATTTCATTTCCCCAAAAGGAGGAATATCCTATGTCCGAAAACAATGATTTTGGTGCATTCCTCGCCGGCGTAATCGTCGGCGGGTTGACCGGTGCGGCCATCGCCCTGCTGATGGCTCCGCAATCGGGCGAAGAGATACGCGGCACGATTAAAGAAAAAAGCATCGAATTGCGCGACCGCGCCAATGAGGCGGTCGAAGAGGCCCGGCTGCGCGCTGAAAAGGCCATCGAAGATGCGCAAACCCAGGCAGAAAGCGCCATCGAAGAAATGCGCAAGCGCGTGGAAGAATTGACTGAGGTCGTCAAGGAACGCACAGCCGAGTTACCCCCGCGTGTCAAAGGTGAAGCGGCCCCTGAAGCGCAAGAAATCGAGGTAGAAGCCGGTAGCGACGGGGCAGAGGCAACCGCCAGCGCATAACCCCCTCCCCAGAGGGCTTACTGCAAGAGCAAAGCCGGGCAAAAACGTCCGGCTTTTTTGATTCTGCATTCGTGAGGACAAATCGCTACGGTACAGGTGGATTAAAGCACGTCGCCGCCCAGTGTGGGCGGCGACGGAGGGCATACCAGACGAATTACATGCGGCGCAGCCAGCGGCGCAAGCCATGCTGGATGGGATTGTACCGGCGCACGAAGATGACGTCCACGGGGGCTTCTTCGGCCACCCGCTGGGAAACCGACCCAAAAATGCGTTGGTTGAGCAGCCGGTCTTCGGATGCGCCGATGATAATCTGGTCATAGTCTTTGGCGCGCTCGATAATGGCCTCAGCCACATCGTCGCACAAAGCGACATCCAGTTCGATGAAGGGGTTATCCACGTCCAACACGCTGCTCAGTTCTTGCCGACGGGCTTCCATGGCAGAGCCATTTTCCTGCATCAGGTGCAGCACGGTGACTGTGATTTTCTTGCGTTCTTCCTCATCGGTGATTTGCTGTGCCATGAAATTAGCCTGCGCCAGTGCGATGCTGATGGAAAGCAACATTCCCGGCCCATCGGATACCGGAACCAGGATGCGCTTCGGCGGTCCGGTGACTTTTTCATGCAAGCGCGCAACAGCCAGGTCACAGGGCGGCGAGGTGGCAATCACGTCAATGATGTTTCCGAAAGCGGCTTCACGGTTAGCCTTGGCATACGCGCCCGGCCACCCCATCAGAATCAGGTTGGCTTTACGCTCTCTTGCTGCCGTGAGGATGGACTGGGCAATGTTACGCCCCAAGCGCAACTGGGTGCGCACTGGCACATCGTATTCCTGCCCGATTTCAATGGCTTCTTCGAAAATTTCGCGTCCCGTTTTGAGCAAAG
>DAOTWV010000047.1:0-24207 GCA_034435695.1 Anaerolineales bacterium
AGTGTAGGGTTATAGTAACTGCTCAGCCCACCCGCCGGGGAATCAATTCCCCGGCTGAGGACACCAAAGTCGGGTAAACCCGACTGCTTGGCGCCAGTCGGATTGTTCCGGCTTTGGCCGCTCAGCCCGACGATTTATCGTCGGGCGTGGGTGGCTGAGTTGTTACGGGTTATAATTTGCAAGTTGGGCAGGCAATGCAACCAACCACTGCATTGCTTCGGAATTCGCGTCAAACAGCCGGAGCGCTACTTGATACCAATCATGACTCGTCTCGTTTGTATAGTTACCCTGTTGGGACTGCTGTGGAGCGTGGAGGCACACGCGCAAACGCCTCCCCCACCTGCTCCGCCGGTCACCACGTTGCAGGTGCTTTCCCCCCGGCCGGGCGATGCCATCCAGGGTGTTGTAGATATTGCGATTGCCGTACCAGAGGGTTCCCCAATGGCCTTTGGCGGCCTCTACTTTGGCTATGCGCAAGACGCCAGCGGAACGCGCTTCCCCATCTGGGAGGCGGATTCCCCGCGCGGCGGTACCCCCCTCACCCAGTGGGATACCACCAGCCTGACGGACGGGGAATACACCCTCTACCTGTTCATCCGCCTGGAAAACGGCAACCGGCTGCAGGCCACCATCCCCGACCTGCGGGTGCGCAACTACACGCCTATCGAAACTCCCACACCAACGGCCTCTCCCACCGCTCAGCCCGGCACACCACATCCCACCGCAACAGCCACCTTCACCCCAGAGCCACCCACGCCAACGCCGCTGCCTCCCAATCCGGCGGCGCTATCGCAGGATACGTTGATACAAAGCGTGCAACGCGCCGCGCTGGGTGTGCTGGCCTCTTTCGTTTTGCTGGCACTCTACCGCCTGGCGCGCGGCAAGCGTTTTTGAAGCCTTATGAACGATACCTTCCTCATCGCCGGCCTGGGAAACCCTGGCCGAGAATACCGTTTGACGCGCCACAATGCCGGTTTTCTCTTGCTCGACCGGCTGGCAACAGACCTGGGTGTGACGTTCTCGCGCATGCAGCACAAAGCCCTGATTACTCAGGCACGCTATGCCGGCAAAAAACTCATCCTCGCCAAGCCCCAAACCTACATGAATCTCTCCGGGCAATCGGTTGGGGCGCTGATGAAATTCTACAAATTGCCTCCCGAGGCCCTGCTGGTTGCCTACGATGACGTAGACCTGCCTTTTGGGGTGCTGCGCCTGCGCCCCAAAGGCGGTACCGGAGGACACAAGGGGATGAAGTCCATCCAGGAGCGCCTGGGGACACAAAATTTTCCCCGTTTGCGCATCGGCATTGGCAGGCCTCCGGGGCGTATGGACGCTGCGGCATACGTGCTGCAGCAATTTTCCGCCCAGGAACAGGAAGCCTTGCCCGGTATTTTCGACCGCGGGCTGGAGGCTATCCGCATCCTGCTGGATGATGGGCTGGATGCAGCCATGAACCACATCAACCCCGCGCCTGCTCCCTGAGATTGGCGCAGGCTGTGAGATTTTCTCGTTCTATGCCATCCTCCTGGCACCTGCTCTCAGATACCTGGCAGTCCCTCGACGACCTGCTGACGCGCCTGCACAGTCCCCACCCCCCGCGCAGGCTGGGGTTGCCGCGCGCGGCACGTCTGCCGGTGCTGGCCGCGCTGTACCGTCGTCTCCAGGAACCTGTGCTGTTGCTCACCGACCGCGCAGACCACGCCCGGCTGGTTCTGGATGAGTTGCACACCTGGCTGCCGGATGCGCCGTTGCTGCCTTTTCCGGAACCCAATGCGCTGTTCTACGAGCGCATCCCGTGGAGCGATACCACGCGCCGCGAGCGCCTGGAAGCGCTGACCGTACTGGCTGCAGCACAAATTCCCGGTGCGCCGCGTCCGCCGCGCCCCCCCGTGGTGGTGGCCTCTGCCCACGCGGTCATGGTGCGTACCATGCCGCGCCGCGATTTTGTGCGCGCTACCCGCCGCTTACGCCCTGGGCAACGCCTGGACTTGCACACCCTGGCGGCGCACCTGGTTACGCTGGGGTTCGAGGCGGTTTCCATCGTGACTGCTCCCGGGCAGTTCACCCGCCGCGGCGGCCTGCTAGACGTGTGGCCGCTGGCCAGCCCCGTGCCCGTACGCCTGGATTTTTTTGGGGACGAACTGGAAAGTTTGCGCTGCTTTGACCCTGCCACACAGCGTACCAGCGGTAAAGTGGAGCAACTGTTCATTGCTCCGGCACGGGAATTTCTGATGCCCGAAACCTGGCCGGCAGAAGAACCTCCCGACGAATTCCATCTGCCGCTCATCCACGCTGCCAGCGCTTCTATTTTCGATTACCTGCCATCCAAAACCCTGGTGTGTGTGGATGACACGCAGGCACTGGAGGAAACCTTTGCCGAACTGGAGCAGCGCGCCGTTGAGATGCGCGCTGTAGCCCTGGAGCAGGGACGCATCCCTGAGACCTTTCCCCTGCCATACCAGCCCTGGGACGAGGTGCGCGATACCCTGGACTTGCGCCGCGCTCTGGCTCTCGGCCCCTATAGCCAGATGCCCGACCCTGAACTGGCACACCTGCGGGAGGCTTTCCAGCCTGCGCCGCGTTTCGGGGGGCAACTCAAACGGCTGGTGGAATACCTGCACGGGCTGCGCGGAGAACGGGTGGTGGTCATCTCGCGTCAGGCACAACGGCTGAAAGATGTGTGGGACGAGTACGCCCCGCCATCGGCAACAGAGGCCGGGGACGCGGAGGCTGGGGACGCCGCGCCCACCTTCCAGCAAGGCAACCTCTCGGAAGGCTGGGTTTTCACCGCGGAGAGCGGGACGCGCCTGCACCTCCTGACAGACGGGGAAATCTTCGGATGGCAGCGTCCCCAACCACACCGACGTATTTCGCGCAAGTCCACCCCTCCCGAAAGTGCTTACGCCGACCTGAGCGTGGGGGATTGGGTGGTGCACGCCGACTACGGAATTGGTCTGTTCCGGGGAATGGTGCAGCGCACCATCGAGGGAGTGCAAAACGAATATCTGTGCATCGAATATGCCGAAGGGGATGAGTTGTACGTCCCTGTGCATCAGGCCGACCGTCTGACGCGTTACGTGGGGCCTTCCGCCCGCCGCCCCGCCCCCACGCGGCTGGGCACCGCCGAATGGCAGCAGGTGCGGAAACGGGTCAAGGAAGCCGTGCAGCAGGTAGCCGAAGACCTGCTCGACCTGTACGCCCGCCGGCAGGTGGTACACGGTTTTGCCTTCAGTCCCGATTCACACTGGCAGCAGGAACTGGAAGCCAGTTTCCCTTACATGGAAACGCCTGACCAGTTGCGCGTGCTGGCTGAAGTCAAGGCCGATATGGAAGCGCCGCGCCCCATGGACCGCCTGATTTGCGGCGATGTAGGCTATGGGAAAACCGAAATTGCCTTACGGGCTGCTTTCAAGGCGGTGATGGACGGCAAGCAAGTGCTGGTACTTGTGCCGACCACGGTGCTGGCGCAGCAGCATTACCGTACTTTTCGGGAGCGGTTAGCCGCGTTTCCCGTCACGGTAGAAATGCTTTCCCGTTTTCGCACGCCTGCCGAGCAGCGCCGCATTCTCCACCGCCTTTCGGAGGGCAGCCTGGATATCGTCATCGGTACGCACCGCCTGCTCTCCAGTGACGTACAGCCCAAAGACCTGGGGCTGCTCATCATCGATGAGGAGCAACGCTTTGGGGTAACTCACAAGGAAAAATTGAAGCGCATGCGGGCGGAGGTGGATGTGCTCACGCTGACGGCCACGCCCATCCCGCGCACGCTGTACATGGCGCTCACCGGGGTACGCGATATTTCCACCCTCGATACCCCCCCAGCGGAACGCCTGCCCGTGGTCACGCACGTTGGACCATACAACAAGAACATCGTACGGCAGGCCATTTTGCGCGAACTGGACCGCGGGGGACAGGTGTTTTTCGTCCACAACCGCGTCAAAACCATTCACGCCATGCGGGCGCACCTGGAAAAACTGGTACCTGCAGCGCGTATTGGCATCGGACACGGGCAAATGCCAGAGAAAGAACTGGCTGCGGTGATGCGCGCCTTCACCAACGGAGAAATTGATGTGCTGCTCAGCACTTCCATCATCGAATCCGGGCTGGATATTCCCAACGCCAATACGCTCATCGTAGACCGCGCCGATACGTTTGGGTTGGCGCAGTTGTATCAGTTACGCGGCCGGGTAGGGCGCGGCGGGCAACGCGCGTATGCGTATTTCTTCCGTCATCGTAAATTGCCCCCCACTCCTGAGGGGCGCCTGCGCCTCGAAACCATCGCCGAGAACACGCAACTGGGGGCCGGGTTCGCTATCGCTATGCGAGACCTGGAGATTCGCGGGGCAGGCGATTTGTTGGGGACGCGGCAACACGGACACATGGCCGCGGTGGGCTTTCATCTGTACACGCGCTTGTTGGCGGAAGCCGTGCGCCGCCTGCAAAGGGAACGCCGAACAGCCCAAGAAAAGCGCCCCCCCTCCCCGGAAGAAAGCGCACTGCTCCCTGGGCGGAGGCGCGTAAACGTGGATTTGCCCATCCCCATCAGCATTCCCGCTACCTACGTGCCAGACCAGGTGATGCGCCTCAGTTTGTACCGCCGTATGGCAGACGTGCGCAGCCTGACGGAGGTTGAAGCCCTTGCGGAAGAATTCCACGACCGTTTTGGCCCTCCCCCCCCCAGTGTGGAAAATCTACTCTTCCAATTGAAGGTGCGCATTCTGGCAGAGGAAGCCGGGCTGAGCGGAGTGAGCACGGAAAACGGGATGCTGGTGCTGCGTTACGGGGAACAAACCCCCGACGAGGATACCCCCCTGGATAGCAGCGTGCGCCGCGGGCGCACTGCCTTGTGGCTGCCTTACGCGCAATCCCACGATTGGCGCGCCGCGCTGCTCCAAACCCTGGAGCAACTTGCCAGACTATCCTCCCGGTAAGTATCTACCCGAAAAAAACATTGTGCAGTATCCCTATCCCCCCTTCTCCTGCTGTTGTATCCGCAGATGCCACCGCTGATTTCTTTGCTTTTTATCGGCGTAATCCGGGAACCTGCGGATTGCATCACGATGGGTACACAAACTGTCCGGTGGCCAGGACAGACTCTAAAAGCCAGTTTTCACCGCGTGCTAGGGTGTCACCTCGTACTTCTCGATGAACACTTTCCCGGAAAAAGTGGCCACCGCTATCTCTGTGTCGTTATTTGTCGGCGTGATGTGCGTAATAGGGGTATTTTGTTCCAGAGATACCGTGTACACGCGTGCGCCATCGTCCATGCGCCAGGCAAACAGGTTGCCAATCGCATCACCGCTGAAGAGTATCTTGCCGTCCCTGGTAAATCCCACTGACCACACAGGGACTTGATGTCCGTAGAGGGTGTACACCAGCGTGCCGGTGCGCCAGCGCCAGACCCGCACCGTACCATCCCAGGATGCCGTGGCCAGCAACTCCCCATCGGGAGAAAACGCCACATCCCGTACAGCATCTTGATGCCCGCTCAATTCCTGGAGCATGGTGCCATCGCTGGCCGACCAGACGCGCGCCGTGGTATCTACCGAACCAGTTGCCAGCACGGAACCATCCGGAGAATAAGTGATGGAAAGGATAGGGCCGGTATGTCCGGTCAGGGAAAAGCGCAAGCCAGCGTTTTTGATGCGGTTGACACGCCCGATACCATCCCCGCCCGCGGTCGCCACAAAATCTCCGTTGGGGTCAAAATCCACATCCAGCACGGGGAAGCCCTGTAAATCGAATTTTTGATACAGCGCGCCGGTCTCCACGCGCCATACCATGACCGTAGAGTCAACGGAGGCCGATGTCAGCCAGGTATCGTAGGCAGAGAAGGCCACGCCGGTGACGTAGCCAGTGTGCCTTTCCCCACCAATGCCAAATTTCCGTAACTGTTTCTTTGTGGATATCTGCCGCAAGATGACTTCGTTTTTGCTACCGTTAGCAAGCAAGAGGCCATCCGGTGCGATGTCCAGGGCATACACCGCATCTGCTCTGGTATCTTTCCATACCTGTGTCACCTTAACCTGTCCAAAGGCATCGTTTTCCACGGGATGGTAATAGAAGGTGTATTGCATGCGCTGGACAGGACGCAACGCCGGGTACAGGCGCTTGCGCGGGTCGGTGTGGACGAAGAAACTTTCAGGCAGGTTGATGGGGGCCAGGGTGCTTTCTCCACTCAGGTTCGTGAAGGGCACATAGTACAGTTCGATGTTCCTGCCAGGGGCTTCGGTGGCGAACAAGAAGTACGTACCATCTGGCGACCAACGCATATCGCGGTAACAACAGTCTTTGTGCAGAGGGTCGAGCAGGGTTTCATGTGCTGTTTGCAAATCGAAGAGCACCAAATCGCCAAATCCATCGCGCACGTTGCCGTTGATGGCAAACAACGAACCACCATCCCAGGCAAAATCGTAGAGCAACGGGGTGGAAATGTCTTCACTATACCCGCGCAAGGAAAAATGCGTGCCAGGGAAGGTGGAAATCAGGTTGGATGGTTCGCCGCAGCCTCCCAACTCGAAAACCTGTACTGCCTGCTCTTTGCGTCCATGAGCAGAGGTTTCGGCCAACACAGCCATGCGGGTACCATCGGGAGACCAGCGATACATATCGGCCAGGACGTCGAAATCACACGCGCCGAGCAAAGACAGGTCTGTAAAGGCAGAAAAGGCCTGCAGCGCTTTCATGTTGTAAGGGACAATGGCCGCCAGCGGGCGATGCAGGCCATCCGGGAAGAGCACGTCGTCCCGCACCGCAATCTTGCGACCATCGGCAGAGATTCCCACCGCATCGTAACACCCCAGGGAAAGGGTATTTGCTGTGACAATGTTCACCGCCTTGAGACACTGGTCTGTCTGGTAGAGTACGTAATTGCCATCGGGAGACCAGCGCAAATATTTCTTCTCTTCGGTGCCAGTAGTCAATCGCTTTCCATTACTGCCATCGAGGTCGAAAATCCAGATTTCATCATCTCGCAAGAGCGCCAGTTTATCCGCACCGCCAATTTCCAGAGGAGCATTGCTGGCTACAGTTTCTCCGGGTTCGGGTGTGGGTGTTGGCGGCGGCACATAGGGCCGCAGCACAGGGTAAATGCGGCCTCCCACCTGATTGAAAAAATACTCCGGGAAGGGCAAGGGCTGGAAGTTTTGCGACTCCCCAAGCAAGCCAAAAGGTACGTAGTACAGGTGTGCAGGGTCGGTGTAGCGCACATCCTGAAAGGCAAACAACAAATACTGGCCATCGGGGCTCCACTGTACATCGCGATAACAACAATTGCCCACCGGGGTATACGTCTCTGCGGTGTGGCTTTCCATGTTGTACACAACCAGGTCCCCTCCATCGTGGCGCACATCACCGTGCAAAGCGAAGAGTTGCAAGCCATTCCAGGCATACTCGGAGAGGAGAGGGGAATCTCCTTTGGCGCTATAACCGCGCATGGTAAAGCGGTCACCAGGGAATTCATCTACCTTGTGGGCCTGACAATTCTCATCGAACTCGAAAACCTGCACCTCGTCTTCCTTGCGCCCGTGCAGGGAAACTTCCACCACAGCGGCAACAAAGCGTTCATTAGGGGAGTAACGCACCATACGAGGGCTGTAACGAGGCAGAACAAACGTGCAGCGATGCGTCTGGTCTTCTGCGGTTTTGAGTTCTCCGGTTGCCCCCAGCCAGGCCACGTGACGTTCCCCACTCTGATAATACGCCACCCCTTTGCCATCCAGCGTCCAGGCAAGATTACTCTTGGGGTTCTCATCCGTGGTCAGGCGCTGGAGTTCCGAACCATCCAGATTGGCCACCCAGATATCATTTTGTGCCACAAAGGCGAGTTTATCAGCGCCACCAATCACAACGAGGGTTGGCAAAGCCCGAGGAGTGGTCTGCACTATGGCTACCTGAGCAGGAGTTGCTGTGGGAGCAGGGGATGGGGTTTCCACAGCAAGGGGGGGAAGCGTAGGTGATGCCGTTGGCGAGGGGGTAGCCGATGGTGTGGGAGGAAGCGCCGCCACGGCTTTTTGGGTGGGGGTGCTCGCCAGAGAGGGGAATTTTCCCTGTTGCCAAAGCGCCCCCAACAGGCCCGCAGCAAGCGCCAGCACAAAGAGCAAGGCAACTCCTACAGCGCGCCACACCGGCGCGTGCCACCAGCGACGAGGCGGGCGTACAGGGGCAGCCACCCCTGTACGCGTCCGTACTGCGCTGCGCACTTGCGTAGGCAGAATACTTTCCAGGGCTTCGGCAAGGTCTTCGGTGGTGGCAAAGCGCCCCGCTGACTGGGGGGCAAGGGTACGCTGCAAAATACGCCGGGCGCTGCGCGGGACATCTTCCAGTGGAGGTGCCCCTTTCGTCAGGTGGAGAATGACGGCCTCGCGCTCGCGCTGCTGACCATGAGGAGGCTGCCCGGTAAGCATGGCGTAGTACACTGCGCCCAGGGCATAAATGTCGCTATGGGCGCCTGTTCCTCCCACATCCCACAATTGCTCTGGGCTGAGGTAGCGGATATCCTGCACCTGAAATGCCAGGGAATGCGAGGGGGCATAATGGGCAAAACGCGCGATGGAAAAATCGGTCAGCACCGGTGCGCCATCACTATCGAAGAGTACATTCTCCGGCTTGATGTTGAGGTGGAACATCCCCGCGGCATGCAAACCACTCAAGCCCAATGCCAGCGTGTAGAGAATACGCGCCGCCTGGTCGGGAGGAAGTTTCCCCTGAGTGCGCAAACGTTCTGCCAATGTGCCACCGGGGAGATAACGGGTAACGATGAAAAAACGACCGTTCCACATGCCGGCTTCATAGGCTGCGGCCATAACCGGCAGGGAAAGCATGCCAATCATCTGGGCAAAACGTTCTACCCGGGGCGCATCCACATGCAGGCCGGGCGGGTAAACCTTCACCACAACCTGCTCACCGCCGCTCTGCACAGCCAGGTAGGCATCGGCAATCCCCGTCCGCGGTAAGCGCCTCTCGACCACGTAACGACCTATGCGCATGCCCTCGGTACTCATTTCTGCAACACTCCATACAGTTCAATTTCATTGCCCGCCAATACCGCCAGAATGTGCTGGTCAGGCGAGAGCGCTACTGAGCGAATATCTGGAACGCGGAGCGTGGAAATCAAATCTCCAGTGCGCACATCCCAAAACCGAATACGCCGGTTGCTCCCCACCGTCACCAGATAGGCATCATCCGGGGTGTAAAACAGGGTATTGACAAATTCCGCCCACTTGCGGTCGGGGATGAACTGCTGGACGCGTTCTTCATCCTCGATATTCCACACAACCACAGCGTTATCCGTGGCGATAGCCACCTGCGAAGCATCGAAAGAAAAGGCAAAATCTTGAATGGTGCTTTTGACGCCATAAAAAGTGTGCGCAATCACCCCGCGCTGCACACTGTACAGGTTGAGTACCTGCTGTTTGCAATTGGAAACCGTACCATCTTCACAGGCTACATACCCCAGGTATTGCCCATCGGGCGAGAGATGCTGTGCCCAATGCACACCGGGAAGGGAATCGTGCGGCGTACCGCTTTTCTTGTCCAGGAAAGAAGCCTGCACATCCCCCAAATCGTTGATATCCAGCGCCCAAAATCGCACAGTATCCCCGGCAACCGAAAGCAGAGTCGTACCATCTGGTGTAAAGGCCAGACTTTCGGCTGTGTACCCTGGGAGGGTGTCCAACAGCGTGCCATCGGAAACCCGCCACAAACGCAGGGTTTTATCCAGCCCGGCAGAGGCCAACACCCCGCCATGCAAGTCAAATGCCATAGCCGTAACGCGGTCTGTGTGCCCTTCCAGGGCGCGTTGAAAACGACCATCCAGCGAACTCCAGAGCAGGATGCGATTCTCGTTAGGCTCTGCAACCAGGCTGCCATCTGGCGAAAACAGCAAAACGGCTCGCGGCATGGCTGTTTCTTCATCCAGGGGTAACTGGCCGCGGTCTGTGCCCTGCACCAGCAGGCTCCCTTGTGCCAGTTTCCACATGCCCAGGCCGCTTACCAGGGCATCCGATGCCGGGGAAAAGCGGAGTTCTCCCGGAGGCAATGCACAGGTCATATCCAGTTGCGTCAATTCCTGCATGCTGGAAAAAGTATTCTTATCCAGCACACGCAATCCACTGCCCCATGCCTTATGGGGAACAACCAGATGCACAAGTTGGTTGGTAAAAGGCACGTTATCACAGGAGAGAGCATTCGTGCTCAAGAAAGTGGAAAGCGGCATATCGTGGGCAGCAGCCACGTTGAAAAACGTATCCCCCTCCTTCAGGCGGTATGGCCTGCCCTGGGCAGTCACCTGGGGGGCATCCGTCAACAACGCCATAACGACCGCCCCATCCTGGTTGCCAATGGCCAGCATGCGCATATCTGGCGAAAAAGCGATGCTTTCAGCCGCATACGCGGCGCGTTGCGAAATGGGCAAAGGGAAGGGAATTTCCCCCTGCTGCAATCCATTGGAAACCTGCCACACAGTGCGCCCAATGAGCAGTGACAGGTCATCGGGGGTAAATGCTACCCGGTGGGTACTCTCCGGCCACTGATAGATGTGGCGTCCATCTGCCACCTGCCACATATCCCCATTGGAGGCGAGAAGCAGTCCATCGTGCGAGAATGCAAGATTATGAGGCACGGAGGTAGCCGGCAATTCCTTCACCAGGGCGAATCCATCCACCGAGAAGAGCAGCACCCGGTCGCTATACCCCACCGCCAGCAGACTGCCATCCGGGGAAAAGGCCGCACTGTAGGCAGCATACCCGCTTTCTTCGTGCACCACCTGCCAGTCTGCCGTATTCCACACGCGTACTGTGCGGTCAAGCGAAGTGGAAACCAGGAAGTCCCCCGCCGGGGAAAAGGCCAGGTCGGTAATTTCTCCCCGGTGTGCACGACTATTCCACAAAACCGCGCCATCGGAAACCTGCCACACGAAAAGCGTGCCATCCACGCCGCCAGTAACGAGTTGCGTGCTATCGGGCGAAAAAGCAATGCGCGTCACAGGACGTCTGTGCTCCCGCAGACGGCGCAAGGGGAGCCAGGCATCCAACTGCCAGAGCAAGATGTCCGTCTGCTGCGCCACAGCCAACAATTGCTGGTCTGGCGAGAAAGCCACGTCTGCCACATCGGTGGTGCATGGCATGGCATGCAACAAATCCACGTGCAGAATGGTGTTGGTATCCAGTACCGCCCGAGGCTGGGGAAATTCCACATCGGAGGGCGGCGGAACCAGGAGCGACTTACCGGGATACAGGCGGCTGGAACATTCCATGGCATTCACCCCCATCAGGTTCTCCAGGGCAACCCGCGTGTACCCGGCAATATCGAAGAGCGTATCCCCATACTGGATGGTGTAATCCGCGCTCTCCGGCGAGGGGGAAATCAACAAGGCCACCGTTGGGAGGGGGGTATACCAGGGAGTGGCTGTCGGCCCAGGGGTAGGGGAGAGGGTGGTTTCAGGGGTTTCCGTTTCCTGAGCGGAGGCGGCTACCGTGGGGGATGGCGTTACCATCGAGACAGCCGCATCCCCTGGAAGGGCTGGCGTGGGGGAGGCCGTTGGCGGGGGGTGCGTCACCTGGGGAGATGGCTCTCCCTCGGCAGGCAAATTTGCCGCCACCTGCGGGGCGCTCACGGGTAGCGGAGAATCTATCCGCAGGTGAACAGGCATCAACCATGCCCCAATCACTATCAGGAACAGCCCCACAGTGATGCCCAACATGCTCAACGGCAACGCCAATTTGCGCCACACGGAGGGACGCGGCACGCGGCGTTCCAGATGCTCTGCCCAATAAGGCTGGCGTTTCTCTCTGCCAGGCACACTTATCGGGTGCTGATTTTCCAAAGCAGCCAGGAAATCCCCAGCCGAGGCAAAGCGTTGTGCGGGGTTCTTGTGCATGGCGCGCTGCAACGCGGCGGCGACGTGCTCAGGCGTTCCCGGCCGCCACTCACGAATATCCGCGGGCGGGCTGAGCAGGTGGTTCGTTGCCCAACCCAGGGGGGTGTGCGGCTGGAAGGGCAACTGCCCGCTGAGCAGGTGGAAGACCAGCATTCCCAGGGAATACACATCCGCCGCCGGACCTGGTTCGACATCGTGAATGTCGTATTCAGGGGCACGATACCCCAGCGCACCGGCAACCAGATGCGGCACACTGGAAGCCTGGGCTTGCAGGCATTTCCAGCGCCCATAGCCAGTCAGGTACACCTGGTCCTGGGCATCCAGCCGGATATGCTCCGGCTTCAAATCGCCGTGTACCAGTCCAAGGCGGTGCAGCGCGTCCAGCGCCTGCGATATGCGGCGGGCAATGTAGAGCGTTTTTTCCAGCGAAAGGGGGAATTGGTCTTCAGTCAGCGGAGCGCCCCCCAGGGCAGGGTGCACAACGTAGCACACGCCAGCATCCACGCCTGTTTCCTCGATGGGCAGCAGAGGGACGTCTTCCAGGGCTGCAATCAGTTCCAGTTCGCGTTGCAGACGCACGTAAAAGGCAATTTCCAGGTCCTCGCGCACCGGGAAGCAGGTCATCTCCACCTGGCGCTCGCCATGCGAGGCAAGGCAGGTGTAGGAGATTTCGTCTCCGTAGAGACGCTGTTGGATGGTGTAAGAACCAATTTGCGCCATGGCAAAGCGAACCACACTCAAAGGGGCAAATCAGGGTTTGTAGGGACGCAAGGCAGGTTGCGGGTTCTCCTTCGCGCCCAGGAGGAGTTCTTCTGGCAGGGGGATAGGCTGCAGGTTTCCGCCGGCATCGATGGTGCCGTAGATGATGTAGTACAGTTTTGCGCCTTTTCCAAAGCGAGAATCCTGGAAGGCAAACAAGAAGTAGTTGCCATCAGGGCTCCAGCGGAAACCGCGGTAACAGCAGCGCCCGACAGGGGCTTTCACTTCCGCTTTCTTTTGGGTGGCGTTGTAGATGTAAATTTCCCCAAAATCATTGAGGTTGTTGACCGCCAGCGCAAAGAGGTCGTTGCCATTCCAGGCAAAATCCACGATGTAGGGAGAGACACTGTAGCGCTTCATGGTAAACCGCTCGCCGGGGAATTCATCTACCCGAATGGGCGGCGCACCGCAACGACTGACATCGAAAATTTTCACCATATCCACCTGCCGCCCGCTCTGCGTGACAACCGTTACAACGGCTAACTGCTTGCCATCTTGAGACCAGCGTGCCATTTTGGCTGGCTGCTCGGTATATGCGATGCACTTGTTGGCCGCGTCCAACTGCTGGCGGGTCTGGATTTTGCCGATGGCTTGCAAATCATACGGCAGGATGAAGAAACCATCGCTCATGCTCACGGCGACTTGCTGTCCATCGGGGGAAATTTCAAATGCCCCCAGGTAATCCGACCAGTTGGCACAGAAGAGAGTCCTGACCTGCCGGGAGTTGATGTCAACGGCCAGCACACAACGGCCAGTGATGAACATCACGCTTTGCCCATCGGGCGTCCATTGCAAAGAAGTCTTGCTGCCGCCAGAAAAAGTCAGTTGCAGGGCATCACTGCCATCCATGTTGGCAATCCACACATCCCCGGCGTTGACAAAGGCCAGTTTGTCTGCGCCGCCGATGACAGGGATATCGGGGGTAGGCACGGGGGTATCCGTGGGTTGCACTGCGGCCGCCTGGCTTTCGGTGTTCTCCGTTGGCTCTGGGGTGGGCGTTGGTACGGGGGTATCCGTGGGCAGGGGGGTATTCGTCGGGCGCGGGGTAGGCGATGGCGTTGGTGTAGTCAACACCTGGGGTGGCAGGGTTGCTGAGGGCAGGGGACTGGCCGTGCCGGCGAGCAAGCGTTGTCCGCCAAAGAAAGCCACCAACGCCGTCAGCAAAACACCCACCGCAATGGCTGCACCTTTCCAGCGGCCTGTGGAGGAAGGCAACGCCGGGGCGCGGGACGCGGTACGTGCAACCGGGTGAGGCGTGGGTTTACGGACAGAGCGCGAAGCAAAGGTACGCCGAAATTCCCGTGTCACATGCCCGGAGCGCACCACACTGCGCAATTCCCGCACCAGCGCCTGCGTGTTTTCAAAGCGGTCTTCTCGCTCTTTGGCCATCACCTGCTCAATTACCCACTGTAATTCTGCCGGCAACCCCGACTCGATGTCGCGAATGTCCGGCACCGGAGCCGTGAGGTGCTTCATCATTTGGCCGGTAGGTGAACTGGCTTCAAACGGCTGCCGACCGGTGAGCATCTCGAACAGCATGACCCCCAGGGAATACTGGTCACTGCGCCCGTCAATGTTGGAATCTCCGCGCACCTGCTCAGGACTCATGTAAGCAGGTGTACCAATCACGGCATCTCCGGTGAGGGTTGCCCCCGCCTCTGCCAGTTTGGCAATGCCAAAATCGGAGAGATAAGGTTCCCCATGCTGGTCGAAGAGGATGTTTTCCGGCTTCAAATCCCGGTGGATAACTCCCTTCTCGTGGGCATAATCCAACGCAGGCGCCAGACGCTCGATGATTTCCAGCGCCTCTTCAGGGGATAACTTCCCGCGTTCATCCAGCCGGCTGCGTAAAGAGCCACCCGACATCAGGCGCATGACCAGGTACGGTTGTCCATCCTGTTCCCCAAAGTCATACACCGGCACAATGGCGGGATGCTCCAGCGAAGCCACCACACGTGCCTCGCGGTCGAAACGCGCCCGAAAGTTTTGATTGTGCAACAATTCCTTTGGCAGAATTTTTATTGCCACTTCGCGGTCAAAGCGCGGGTCATAACACCGCAACACAGCGGCCATCCCGCCGTGCCCGATTTCTTCCCGCACTTCGTATCGGTCAATGTATCGGGTTTCCATCGCAACTCCCTGCTAACCCTGTTTATGGAGCATTCCGCCCCCATCAAAACCTTTCCCGGCACCCCCTCTGACATGCAAGCCTGTCTCCAACAGATTATCTTGCCTGCTGCCTGCACAAACTCATGTATTGGCTTCTTTCTCGTGCGCCCATTCTGGGGCAGCATGCTCCAGTTGCTCGCGCGAAAGACGATTCGCCTTGCGACAGCGCGGGCAGCGCGCCTCATAGTACTTCAGCCCTTCGGCTTCGATTTTCTGCAAGGCTGCATGAATAAAAGGCTTACCTAACGCAAACGGGGTACCACAGTACGTACAACGAATCTGCATGGTGCTCCTCCTTTTGGTTAACCATACAACAACAAGCCCCACTACGGCCTGACGGTTTAATTAGTATAGCACCACAAACAGGCAATCGCAAGTATAATTGCTGCCATGAGCGCTTCATTCTATACCCGAAAAGGAGATGACGGGTATACCGGTTTGTTAGGTGCGGGCCGGGTACCCAAATATCACCCCCGTCCGGCAGCCTATGGGGCAATAGACGAGGCTACCGCGGCGCTGGGAGTAGCGCGCGCCTTTGCCCAAAACCCTGAAACCAAAGCCATCATTCAGCACGTACAACGGGATTTGTACCACCTGATGGCGGAAGTGGCCGCCACCCCCGATGCGGCAGCCCGTTTTCGAGTCATCGAGGCATCCCATGTAGCCTGGCTGGAGGAGAAAACCGACTCCCTTTCCGGGCGGGTACCGCTCCCCACGGAATTCATCCTCCCCGGAGATTCTCGCGCAGGCGCGTTGCTGGATGTGGCACGCACTACCGTGCGCCGCGCGGAACAACGCGTGGCCTACCTTCTCCACCAGGGGGAAATCGAAAACCCCGCACTGCTGCAATACCTCAATCGCCTGTCCTCCCTATGCTTCGTGCTCGAATTGCTGGAAAATCAGGAGGCAGGCAAAGACACCACGCTTGCCAGAGAGGCCCCTCATGACCGGAACACTGATTAACATCGCCACCGTTTTGCTAGGCAGTACGCTGGGCATATTCTTTGGTTCTCGTCTGCCCGACCGGATACGTCAAACCGTTGTCGCCGGCCTGGGACTGTTCACGGCAGCCATTGGACTGCAAATGTTCTTCGAAACCCAAAACCCCCTCATCGTGCTTGGCAGCCTGCTCATCGGCAGCCTGCTTGGAGAATGGTGGCACATCGAAGAACATCTGCGTTCCCTTGGGGGCTGGTTGGAACAGCACTTCACCCCAGATGCCGACCCGCAGGCCGAGAGCAGCCGTTTCATTCGCGGCTTCATCACGGCTTCCATTTTGTTTTGCGTAGGCCCCATGACCATCCTGGGGTCTATTCAAGATGGCCTCACCGGAGATTACAGTCTGCTTGCCATCAAATCTGTACTGGATGGCTTTGCTTCGCTGGCGTTTGCCTCCACCCTGGGGATAGGCGTGGCGTTCTCTACGCTGGTCATTCTGGTCTACCAGGGCGGATTGAGCCTGCTCGCTGCACAGGCCCAGGCCTACATCAGCGACCCCATGATGGTGGAAATGACAGCCGCTGGCGGCGTCATCCTGGTAGGCATCGCGCTGAGCAGTTTGCTGGAACTCAAAGAGATTCGTATAGGGAATTTTCTGCCCGCTCTGGCCGTAGCCCCGCTCCTCGTGGCCGTGCTGACCGCTCTGGGGTGGATGTAAAAAAAGAGGCGGCTTGAACAAGCCGCCTCCTGGATTCTCAAAAGCCCAGGGGTTATTGTCCGGCCTGCTGCAAAGCGGCATCCAGGATGTCGCGGAATTGCTGCATAGAGGGGACACCTTGAATAGGCTGCAAAGGCGTATCACTGCCTGTCAGATAGACGAACAACGTTGGGGTACCACGAACCCCCATCAAGTCCCCTTGCGCCCGGTCTTCTTTGACCTTTTGGGCGTACTTGTTGCTGCTCAGGCAGTCCTTGAAAGCGTTGACATCCAACCCATCAATTTTTTCAGCGAAAGCAATCAGGCGCTTTTGCAGGAAGTCACCCACGTTTTCGCCGGTCTGATTGGCAAACAGAAAATCGTGATACTCCCAGAATTTGTTCTGGTCGCCGGCACAATAGGCCGCTTCTGCTGCATCTGCGGATTCCTGCCCAATCCACAGCCCCATCGAGTGATATACGAAGTACACCTTACCGGTAGCAACGTACTCCTCGATGAACTGGTCTTCAACCTGAGTGAAGAAAGCACGGCATGCCGGACACTGAAAATCTGAGTACTCCACCACGGTGAGAGGGGCGTTTGGGTCTCCCATGGTGTTGGCATCCGTAGCAGGCAACGTACGCGCGGCGGGAACGACAACATCTCCCACGGGCGAGAGCGCCTGTCGCAGGGAGGGCGCCGCCAAAATACCGGCCAGAATCAGCACGACACCAGCGATAATCATCAAAGTAGTCATCCGTTGGCGTTGCTGTTGCTTGCGGCGACGTTCACGCACCGAGAGTTTCGGGCCTGCGCCACCGCGGGCTTGTTTTTTATTCTTGCTCATGGAACCTCCTGAAAACTTGGGTTGGGTTGTAAGGCGGGGGAATTTTCCCATGAATTGTTTGCTTTGTCCAGAGAGCACAAAGCACGGCGGGTACACGAATGCCCCGGAAGCCGGCAGACGAATCTGCACCAGACGAGAGCGCAAATGGGGAAAGACTGCTCTTCCCGACTGCTACCACATCTGAGTGCACCCAAAAGCGCGCTCCTGCAGTGCTGCGAAATCTCTCGTCCCGCAAAGGTTATGTTGCCTGTCCATCTGCAGGCCAGAATTTCAGGCCATCGCATATCGGGGTGGCATTCCCATCCCAAAAGTAACAGTCGAAGGAATTCCCTTCGACTGTGCATAGCCGGGAAGGCTGGATGTATTTACGATGTCTCCCGCATGTGCCTCATGCCACAGGACAGGTGTATATCGTCAGGTGCTCGCCCGTCAGGCGAAAGCCGAGTTTTTTATACAGCCGCAGGGAGGCTTCGTTATCGTGCTGGGTGTTGACGGTAATGTGACCGATACGTTTGTGCGTAAACCGCTGCAAGACATCACGCACCAACGCGCCACCAACGCCCTGCCCCTGCATCTCAGGAAGCACTGCCAGCCGCGCCAGGTGCCCACCCCAGTGTCCCGTGGCCGTACTAATCTGGTATCCCACAATTTTGCCGTCCTTTTCCGCCACTGTGGCGACCGAGGCCTGCTGATATGCACGGTGCAGGGTGCCGCGTGAATGCCGCCAGAGCAAATCAAAAGCGGCTGCATCTACTGCAGCCACATCATCCAGGTCATCCAGCGTCATAGGGCGAATGCGCCCGTCACGGATGCCAGCGGCTACGGGCGCTACCGGCTGGTCCCAGGACAGCATAATGACCCGGCTATGGGCTTCGAATCCGCCTCGCTGCAACAGACGTACGACCCAGGGATATTGCGGAAGCGCCGCGCCAACCTGAACGCCGCTCTCTTGCAAAACATGGTATGCCCGTTCCCACAGAGTATCCCAGTATTGCTCAATTTCATCCCAGCCGCGCGCGGCAAAAAGATGCAGCCATGCTACCTCCGGCGGGTCCGGGGGACAAGCCAGGGCTGCCTGCAGCGTATCACCCTGCTCTGCCACCAGAAAAGGTTGCTTTCCAAGCCATTCTACAGGAGAACGCCACCCCAGGTGACGATGAACATATTGTTCGAAGTGTATCAACGTGGCAATGCGCCCCCGGTCGGATGGGGCTGCATCACGGACGCGTACAGGGGCAGTGCGCCCCTCCTCTTGCACCACGTTACCTTTTCCCCTCAGGAAAATCTTTTGTTCAGCCATTCAAAGGGTACCTTCAGTAGTCGCTTAAGGAAGCGCTGTTTGGGTGATGGGTGTGCAATACCATCCAGTCCTGCCTGCATGGAAGCCAGCGCCTCCAGTTGGCGGCCGGTGCGCAGTTGCAGCGCCGATATCGCCTGCATGACATGCAAACGCAGGTCGGGCTCGTTGGCCTGTTTGAGCAGGTCAGCAGCGCGGCCATAGGCATCCAGGGCTTCATCCAGACGCCCCAATGCTTCCAGCGCCGCAGCCGTGTTGCCCCACGCCATCCCAGCACGGCGGGCATCTTCGGCCTGCTCGAAAAGGGAGATAGTGGGCTGGGCGTATTGTAACGCCGCTTCGGCATCATTGGCCTGCAAAGCCGCCACACTGGCATTGTTCGCCATTTCCGCGGCCATCAACGTCTCCCCGGCCTGCTGGAAAGCCTGTTGGGCCTGAAGGAAAAGTTCGACAGCATGGCCATATTGCCCCTGTTCATAGGCACGTTTTGCTTCTTGAGAAAGTTTTTCTGCCTGAGTACTCACAGCGTAATCTCCAACAAACCTTCGGCCACACTCCGCAGTTTTTGCACCGGCATCTCGCTCAATCGCTGTGCCAGTTCCAGGAAGGGGCGATTGATGGGCTTGCTGATGAAATCCTGCAACTCTGGCGGCAGGTTGAGAAACGCTTGCATGGCCTCCTGTCGGCTCATCCATTGCCCAAAGGGGCCTTTCTGGTCGTAAAAATCGCGAATGGAGCGATGCAGTACGAGGGCGATTTGTTCCAAAAGGGGCAACGGAACCGGCATCTCTCCCAGTTCAAATTTTTCCAGGGCTTCGGGGGATTGCCCCACCTGGGCGGCCAATCCTTCCAGGGAAAGGCCGGCCTCGGTGCGGTATTTTCGCATCAGCGCTCCTACCAGCCGGTGACGCAAGGCCATTGCCTTCTCCAGGTTTTCGAGGCGTTTTTCCTGGTGCTGGGAGAGGCTACTGCCATCCCAAAAATGTCGAATGGGGACATTGAGAAAGTAGGCCAACACCTCGATTTCGGGCAGGGAGGGCATCTGGTCACCAAACTCGTAGGCCTGGTACTGTTCTTCGGATATGCCAATGACCTGGGCGCATACGGCTGCGCTCTGCCCAGAAATCTTGCGGGCTTCACGCAGCAGTACACCCAGTTTTTTTGTACGAATACGCATTGCTTTTTCCAGGTCCATACCAATACCTTTCTGCATAACGGGAGAGGAATGTCGTTATGCGGAGAAACCCGCGGTCTGCCGCGGGAGAGGAAACCAGCCTTTGGGTTCAGCGCCGGCGGCGACGTCCGCGGTCGGAGGAAAGCATGCCTCCCACGTTGACACCGAACACCTGAGGGCCAAGTTTGAAACCCGCTTCTTCCAGGCGGGGCATGAAAAGGGGGCGAATCCCTGTGGGTTTGAGTTCACCAATCACCTTGCCTTCCGGCGTGAGGCCGGTTTGCTCAAAGCGGAAGACTTCCGTCATCACTACGGTTTCCCCTTCCATCCCAACGACTTCGGTGATGGAGGTCACTTTGCGGGAACCATCTCGCAGGCGGGTTTGCTGCACGATGAGGTCCACAGCCGAGGCGATTTGTTCGCGAATGACTTTGAGGGGCATATCCAACCCGGCCATGAGGGCCATGGTTTCCATGCGTGCAATGGCATCCCGCGGCGTGTTGGCGTGCAGGGTGGTGAGCGAACCATCATGTCCGGTGTTCATCGCCTGCAACATATCCAACGTCTCACCACCGCGGCATTCCCCTACGATGATGCGGTCTGGGCGCATACGCAGGGAGTTGCGCACCAGGTCGCGCACGGTGATGGGGCGTTTGCCATCTGCACTGTGGGTGCGGGTCTCCAAGCGCACCACATGCTCTTGCCGCAATTGCAACTCTGCGGCGTCCTCAATGGTAACGATGCGCTCATCGGGGGGGATGAAGCTGGACAGGATGTTGAGGAGCGTGGTTTTCCCCGAACCTGTGCCACCCGAAACGACGATGTTGAGACGCGAGACCACGCAGGCACGCAGGAATTCCGCCATCGATTCCGTAATGGAGCCAAATTCAATCAATTGTTCGATGCTGAGTTTGTCGCGCTTGAATTTGCGGATGGTAATCGAGGGGCCGTCGATGGCAATGGGGGGAATGACAGCATTGACACGCGAACCATCTGGAAGGCGCGCATCCACCATGGGGTTATCCGCATCCACCCGGCGTCCCAGCGGGAGGACAATGCGCTCGATGATACGCAACACATGGTCATCATCCCGAAAACGAGCGTTGGTGCGCGTCAACTTGCCCCCGCGCTCGACGAAAATCATCTCCGGGCCGTTGACCATGATTTCGCTCACTTCGGGGTCATCCAGGAATTGCTGGATGGGGCCATATCCCAGCAGGTCATCTTCCACGTCTTTGAAGAGTTGATTGCGCAGCGTGGAAGGCAGGTTGACTTTGGTGTGAGCATAGGCCTGCTCCAACAATTTGCGCACCGCGACCTGACGCTGCTCCTGGGTTACGGGATGCGCTGCCAGTTCGCGAGAAATGGTATTCACCAGATAGGCACGCAACTTGTCCAAATCCGGGCCTTGTGCGCGCGCCCCTGAAGCCGCTCTGGACAGTGTACTCACGCAGAACCTCCTGTCTGGTCATCCAGCACACCAATTTCGGTGTTGTCTTCCTGTTCTGGAATTACCCAGATGATGTGGTCTCGGTTTACAGAAACGAATTCGCGTTCGAAGAGCAGGGTGTCGTTTTCATCATAGATGGCTGCATTGGTCACCGCGAGAAACTGTTCCGGACGGTCAAGTTCATCCTTCACCCGGTCGCCCATGCGAACATGGATTTCTCCGCGAATGCGGTAACGCGAGGTCTGCACAATAGCCTGTACCGTGTTTTTGGTAACGAAATTGGTAAAGAACTTGCCTTTTTCATCGTAACGAATTTGCGCCATCATCATACACTTCCTTTTCGTAAAGAGGGTGAGTCACGCTTTTGTTATGCCACATTTTGCGCCACACAATGTTGCAGGTAAGAGGCAACTGAGGAACAGGGTATCAGATTTTCTCCAACACGGCGGGCATGAGATACCCTTGCCCAGAGCGCGTAACGATATGGACGGGATTTTTAGGGTCGCGTTCCAGTTTTTGGCGCAGGCGGGAAATACTCACCCAAAGAATTTCCTTGTTATCCGTATACTCTTCCCCCCACACATTGGCCAATAATTCCTCGGAGGAGAGCACGCGCCCCAGGTTGTGGGCAAATTGTAACAACAGGCGGTACTCTGTGGCAGAAAGAAATACCATCTTGTCGCCGCGGAATACTTCAGCGCGAGCGAAATCTATGCGCAAATCCCCATGGGTGAATGTGGTCGGCGTGTTTTGCTGGCTGGCGGAGGTGGCACGTCGCAATACAGCCCGAATACGCGCCAGGAATTCCTCACCCGAAAATGGCTTGGTGATGTAGTCATCGGCACCCGTATCCAGGCCAGCAACACGCGCCTTTTCTTCAGTCTTGCTGGTCAACATGATGATGGGCAGGTTGGAAAATTCTCGGATGCGCCTGCAAACCGTGAAGCCGTCCATGTCGGGCATCATGACATCCAGCACCACCAGGTCGGGGTGTTGTTGCGCCACCAATTCAATGGCCTCGGCGCCACTGTAGGCACGCAACACCTGGTAGCCGGCCACCTTCAGGCTTTCCCCTACCAACCGGGCATACAGAGGTTCGTCATCTACAACCAGGATTTTCGCCACCATGCATCCTCCTTCAACCAGATATTTCTTCTGCCTCTGGGATGGAAAAACACACCGAAGTGCCTTTGCCTTCCTGTGAATGTATGCGTATCGGAATACCGTGAGCATCCAGAATACGCTTGACCAATGCCAGTCCTAACCCCATGCCGCCATAGCGGCGCGTGGTAGTTTCGTCCAGTTGGTGAAAAGGCTCGAAAATTTCATCAACGCGGTCGGCAGGGATGCCAATCCCCTCATCAGAGACACACACATCCAGCATACCAGCGTGGGGCTGCAACGTCACCTGCACGGTCTTTTCTGCTGGGGTGAATTTGATAGCGTTATCCAGTAATTCGCTCAACACCCACTCCATCTTTTGCGGGTCTACCCGGACATTACAGGGTGCATCGGGCATGGAGCAAACCCAATGGAGTTTTCTGGCACGCGCCACAGTTTCCATTTGTGCACACACATCACGCGCCAGGGCGGCAAAGTCTATGTTGCGTATCACGAGGGTCAATTCGCCGCGCGTGGCTAAAGAAAATTGTAACAAATCTTCGATGAGTTTTTCGAGGCGGTTGGTAGAACGCAAGGCGGTTTGCACTGCCCGGTGCTGCTCTTCGTTCAAATCCCCCAGCATGTTTTCGGCCAACAACTCCAGGTATCCCTTGATATGCGCCAGAGGCGTGCGCAGTTCGTGAGAGATATTGGAAATGAAGTTCGATTTAATCTGGCTGAGTTCTGTCAGGCGGTGCAGTGCAGTCTGTAATTCGGCAGTGCGTTCTGCCACGCGCTCTTCCAGGCGACGGTTGGATTGCTGTAAGGCGGTTTGGAGTTGTAAGATTTGTTCGGTAATGGCCTTGTCCAGGGTACGCTGGTCAACAAACCCCAACGCCATGAGCGCCTGGCCCAACAGGCAGGGTTCTCCCTGCAGCGCTTTTTGCTGTTGGTAAGCCAGCGCCTGGCGGAGTTGCTCTTCGCTGATAATGCCATGCAAAACCAGCCGCTCACCCAGACGCGGCACCAGCACTTCCGGCGTCAGCGGTACATCCTCATGCGCCAGGGGCAAAGCAAACGTGCTCTCTTCCAGGGCAGCAGCGATAGCCATATCCACCCCACAATGAGGACAGTAGCGTGGTTCCCCTGCTACGGGTTGCTGGCAACTGGGGCACAAAACGGAATGCCTATTCACAAAATCTCCACGGGAAAAACTGCCGCCCGCTTAACGGGCAATAACTGCACCTGCTTTACGATGTCCTTATCATATCCTCTCTTGCGTAAAGATGCAAGTTTCCATTTTTTTGCAGTAACACTACCCTGCTGCATAGATGAAGACAAACTGATGGTAACTGCTCAGCCCGACGATTTATCGTTGGGCGGGGGTGGCTGAGTTGTTACAACTGATGAATGCCTGTGCAGATAAGAAAACCTTTAACCAGATGTTACTGTGAGTCGCTGATGGTTACGCACCGCCGAAACGCCTGCATTGCAGGCACCTGGCGAGCAGTTGTCCCACCAACCCTGCTGGTCAACCCAGCCCGGAGCAATTCGGCCGGGACCACCCAGTCGGGGGGTAGCCAATTTCGGAATTGCCGGGAAGCACTAAGGATATGTTAGAACGCTGATAACGCTGGTGCCGCTGATATCCGCTGGTTGTGTTGGTTTTCACCGCTGCGTTAGACGTATCTGCGAGAATCTGCGTCAAATCCGCGGTATCTGCGTTCTGGTATGCCGGGTCATACCGCGATTCACCAACAACGTTTTCGTGCTCCCAATTGCCAGGTTGTTGTACTCCTGGATACCATGACGTGTTACAATTGGCAAAACTGAGACCACCCAGACAGGAGGCTTACCTGTGAGCAAGAAATCTGCTGAGAACTTCCCTGCTGCTAC
>DAOTWV010000048.1:0-3289 GCA_034435695.1 Anaerolineales bacterium
CCCTGCTGCTCGGCACCGTCCTGGTGTGGGGGTACGGGCGGTGGACGGCGGAGGACGGACGAAGGACGGTGGACGGTGGACGACGGACGACAGACGACAGACGACGGACGACAGACGGTGGACGGTAGACGACGGACGCCGGCCCCCGCACCTGACACCTGACACGTGACACGTGACACGTGACACTTGACACGTGATACCCACCTCGCACCCCGCACTTCGCACCTCGCACCCCGCACCTCGCACTTCGCACCTCGCACCTCGCACTCCGCACTTCACACCTATGACCTTCCTGCTCGCATTCCTTCCCATCGCTGTCATTTTGTCGCTCATGATTGGTTACCGCTGGGGCGCGTCGCGCGCCGGCGCCGCCGGATACCTGACCGCCCTCGTGGTGGCTATCGCGTTTTTCGGCGCAGGGCCGCGTCTGCTGGCCTACGCCCATGCCAAAGCCCTGCTGCTCACTGTGGATGTACTGCTCATCATCTGGGCGGCCTTCCTGCTGTTCCGCGTGGCCGATGAGGCCGGCGCGATTGCCGTCATTGGCGATGCCCTGCCGCACCTGACCGCCGACCGCGGTATGCAGGCGCTCTTGATTGGCTGGGTCTTTGCCTCGTTTCTGCAGGGTGTGGGCGGCTTCGGCGTCCCCGTGGCGGTGATTGCGCCCATTCTGGTCGGCCTGGGGTTTTCGCCGCTGGCCGCGGTGGTCATCCCCTCGGTAGGCCATTCCTGGGCGGTGACCTTCGGGTCGCTGGGCTCCTCGTTCAATGCCCTGATGGCCGCCACCAACCTGCCCTTCGACGTGCTCGCTCCCGATGCTGCCCGCTTTTTGGGCCTCGCGGGTATCGCCGTCGGCCTGATGGTGCTGCACGCCGCCGAAGGCTGGGGGGCGGTACGCCGCCTGTTCCTCCCCACCATCCTGCTGGGCGCGGTGATGGCGGTGGGACAGTACCTGGCCGCCACCGCCGGCCTGTGGAACGTGGGTGCGTTTCTCGGCAGTCTGGCCGGGCTGATGGTCGCCATTCCGCTGGCGCGCCGCTATCGCGGGCAGATGGGCGATAACGGGCACCTGGATACCCGCCGGGTGCTGGTTGCCCTTTCGGGCTACGCGGTGCTGGTGGCGATTACCCTGGGGGTGCAGTTGATTCCGGGGATTCACGACACCCTCAGCAAGGTCGGGGTGCTGCGCGTGAACTTCCCGGAGATGGCAACCTCTCAGGGCTTCGTCACCCCCGCCGGGCCGGGACGCACCATCCGCTTTTTGCGGCACGCGGGCGCGATTTTGGGCATCTCCTCTCTGCTGGCGTTCCTCATCTACCGCCGGGCGGGCTGGTATCAGCCGGGGGCCGGCAGGCGCATCGTGACCGGTACGGTGCAGCGGGTGATGTCCTCCAGCGTGGGGATTGCGGCGATGGTGGCGATGGCCGTCGTCATGCAGCACGCCGGGATGACGGATGCGCTGGCGCGCACGCTCGCCGACAGCGTGGGGCGCGCTTACCCGGCTATCGCCCCCTGGATTGGCGCGCTGGGTGCCTTCATGACCGGCAGCAACACCAATTCCAACGTAGTCTTTGCCGCCCTGCAGCAACGCACCGCCGAACTGCTGGGCTACACCGTGGCGCTCATCCTGGCAGCGCAAACTGCGGGCGGCGCGCTTGGCTCGGTGATTGCGCCCACGAAAATCGTGGTCGGCGCCAGCACCGGCGGCATGGCCGGCCGCGAAGGCGAAGTGATGCGCAAGATGCTGGCCTATACCGGCACGCTGGTGGCGCTGATGAGCATCATCGCACTCCTGGGCGCGTAGGAAGGCGGAATGCAGGCGGCGGACGGTGGACGACGGACAACGGACGACAGACGACGGACGACAGCACCCAGGCCTCGATACGCTCCGCTACTCGGTCACCCGCACGCCGCACATCGCACCTCGCACCCCGCACGCACCCCGCCCCCCGGCCTCGATACGCTTGCACTTGGCCAGCGGCGGCGACCAGCCGACTAAAAGACTACGCGACCAGACGACTAACAGACTACGCGACTAACAGCCACGGAACGGCACGGAAATCCACGGACGAACTCCCCGACCAACAGACCAACAGACCAGCAGACTAAAAGACTACGCGACCAACAGACCAGGCGACTACGCGACTAACAGACTATATGACCAAATTCCGCAAACACACCCTCATCTTCCTCTTGATGGTACTGCCGCCCATCGGCCTGTACATTGCCGCCCAAAACGGCGCGCCGGATGCCGTGCTGTGGGCGCTGCTGTCCCCGGTGGTCTTCGCCAGCCTGTGGGCGCTGCGGGTAAGGTAGACGGCGGACGGCGGACGGTGGACGACGGACGACGGACAACGGACGACGGACAACGGACGACAGCCCCCGCACGTGACACCTGACACCTGACACCTGACACGTGATACCCCCTCGATACGCTCCGCTACCCGGCCACCGGCCTTCGCACTCCGCACCTCGCACCTCGCACCTCGCACCCCGCACCCCACACCTGACACCTGCCCCCCTGCCCCATGCCTCAAGACGCCTTTCACCACATCTTCAACCGCCCCCCGCAGGTACTGACGCGCGCCCCCGGACGGGTCAACCTGTTGGGTGAGCACGTAGACTACAACGCCGGCCCCGTGCTCCCGGCCGCCATTGACCGCGCCGTCACCCTGGCCGCTGCACCGCTCGAGGAGGCCATCGTCCACCTGCACGCCCTCGACCTGGGGGAAACGGTGCGCTTCTCGCTGGATGCCCTGGAAAGCCGTCTGGATGTGGACGGCGCGCCGCTGCCCGATTGGGCGCGTTACCCGGCGGGCGTGGCCTGGGCGCTGCGCGAAGCCGGGCTGCCTGTCAGCGGAATGCAGGCCGTCTTCACTTCCGACGTGCCGATGGGCGCAGGCCTGAGTTCATCCGCGGCCGTCGAACTGGCCTTCGCCGTCGCCTGGCAGGCGCTGGACGGCTGGGAGGCCTCCCCGCTGCGCCTGGCGCAACTCGCCCAGCGCGCCGAAAACGCCTACGTGGGCGTGGCCTGCGGCCTGATGGACCAGTTCGCCAGCGCGTGCGGCGTGGAAGGGCACGCCCTGTACTTCGACACCCGCAGCCTGGAATGGGAACCCGTCCCCCTGCCGCCCGGCGCAGCCATCGTGATTGCCGATTCGGGCGTGCGCCGCTCCCTGGCACATTCCGCCTACAACCAGCGCCGCGCCGCCTGCGAACAGGCCGCCGCCCTGCTCGGCATCCCCGCCCTGCGCGACATCACCCCCGCGGCGTTTACCGCCCGCGCCGC
>DAOTWV010000049.1:0-2939 GCA_034435695.1 Anaerolineales bacterium
CCCTGGCCGCCGTGGCGCTGGCGCACCGCTACGCACAGGGGAACCTGCCCCTGCGGGTGCTGCGTCCCTGCGGACTGGATGCGCGCCCCGAAGTGCGCCGCGCTCTGGGACGTACCCTGGCGGCGGCCTGCCCCCCGGAGGGGCTGCACTCCCTGGGGCGCGCCTGGTTGACGGAGGAATCGCCGCGCCTGCGACACGCCGCGCTGCTGGCATTGCGCGGTCTCCCTGACGAACAGGGCGAGACGCTGCTGCCGCTGCTGACCCCGCTGCACGCCGAAAGCGACCCGCACGCCGGCGAGGCGCTGGTGAATTTGCTGGCCGCGCTGGGCGCGGGGCATGTTGGCGCGCAGGTACTCTCTCTGCTGGAAACCTGGGCGGCGCGCCCGGATGCCAACCCCTGGCTGATTGGACGCGCTCTTTCGGGACGCTGGGCGGCGCAGTACGCAGCGCGCGCCTCCGCTCTGCTGGATGCGCTGGAAGCGCGCCGCGGGGCAAGCCGCCACATCAGCAACGCCCGCCGGGCGCTGAAGCGGCACGTTTCTTCCAGGGGGAATGCCTGATTCAGCCTCAGTAAGCCGCCTGCAGTTGTGTACGGTGTCGCAACACGGCAGGATGGCGTGCAGTCATCCAATTTTGAACACGTCAGCAATTCCAAATTTGCCCGCATGGTATCCGCAGATTACGCAGATTGTACAGATTTTTTCTGTTCTTCGGCGTAATCTGTGACATCTGCGGATGAATTGGCCTTGGAATTGTTGTGAACATTTCTCTTGACAAAAAAAAACATACACTTACAATGGCGCTATCGCAACCCAAATGACCCGGCCGGGGGCAACTGCCGGAATACAAATCACCACGAGAACAACTGCATACCTTCCCATCCTTACGTTTTGTTTTTCATAAGGAGGCCCTTGTGTTCAAACGAATTGTATTCACTTTGTTTTTCATCACAGGCATTGGCATTGGGTTAGGTCTATCTGCCCGACATACCGCCCTGCAGACCCAAATGCCGCAAGAAGCCCTGGCTGCTTCGCAAGGTGCCGAAGAATCGCTGCCGAATCCCTCCCCTCCGCCAGTCACCCCGACGACGCAACCGGTTACGCCAACCGTTGTGCCTGAAATTTCTGCCTTTGGCTCTGTAGATGCCCCCGTCGAGGATGTCGCCAGTGTGTTACAGGCCATGAAAGTGCTGGAAAAACAACAGCGTATTCTGTGGTCACAGAATGGCTGGCTGCACATTGTGCGTTCTTCATACCATGCCCCTGCACCTGACGAAGCATCGCCACTGTTTAGCATGGATGGGTACGAAAATGGGGAGGACTGGTTTCGTTTAGAAAACGGGTATCTTTGGGACGGCTTCAGTCGCACGACTGACCGGCAAGGTCACTCCTTGCAGGAAACTGTTACGCTGCCTGACGGCCTCAACGTACACCTGACGTTGTGGGAATCTGGTGACCATGCTCAGGCAGTCACACAGGCAGATGGAGAATGGCCGTTAGAAATGGCTCCCGATAGTGGCGCCGTGAAAGAATACATCAGCCTTCTTCAGGATGCTGGCAAACCCTTCCAGATACGCATGTGGCAAGAGACTGGAGACAATATCATAGTCACCATAACCTATCCACTGGATATGCCTGCCGAGGACTTCAGTCAGATGACCGGATATGATGGGAAAGGGCAGCCCCAATCTGCCACGATGTTCTGGAGTTTCAGTGCCAAAGATGGAACATTACGTACTTCGGAGATGCGCTATGCGCTGCTCCTTCCAGATGGCAACCAGGAAACCTGGCCTGTCTCTCAGGAAAGCATCACTATCTACGAAGTTTTGCCGGAACTGCCTGCTGAAGCGCGTGCCACGTGGAAGGCATTTCAGGAGCGGGCACAAGATGCCCGGAATTTCGTCGCTCAGGAGCACACACCGTGAGAGAAATCATTGCCTGACCTCAGGGAAACTCCGTGTGCTCCGTGTCTTTGTGTGCATGTTCTGTGAGACTATCAAGGCTACGCAATTACAAACCTTTCATCAAAATTCCTTTCCCCCACCGGGGAGAGGAAGGGTGCACTCAGATGGTGTAAAAACTGGGAAAAGCAGCCATTCCTCGCGAAGCCCCGTTTGTGTCATGGCGAGCGCCCGTCAGGGCGCGAAGCCATCTCCTCCATGGATAGCGAACGCTGGCTGCCGTTCCACGCTCCCTGGTCGGGAGTTCGCTTCGGGCGCTCCGCGCCCTCGCGATGACACGAAGGGGGTCGTATCTGCATATTTTGCGTGCATCTGGAGATGAATTTTTCTTGTCCCAATACGCGTAGAGACAGGTATAATTTCTCGCGTGTTGACCGATATCACCCTGGGCGTCATCGCCGATACCCACGTCCCCGACCGCAGCCGCGCCCTGCCGCCTGCCGTCTTCGAGATTTTCGAGCGCGCCGGCGTACAGGCCATCCTGCATGCCGGGGATTTTTCTTCCCGCACCGTCTTCGAGCAACTCAGCCGCATTGCCCCCGTCCATGCCGTGCGCGGCAACCGCGATATCTGGGTCATGCGGCATTTGCCCCGCCAGCGCGTGGAAACCTTCGGCGGGGTGCGCATCGGCATGATTCACGGCCACGGTTCGCTGTGGGATTACCTGAACGACAAGCGCATCTACTACACGCGCGGCATCGGCATTTCCGTCTTCGAGCAGCGCGCCCTGGATGCCTTCGCCGGCCAAAACGTGGATGTGGTCATCTTTGGGCACATCCACACCCCCATCAACCGGCGCGTGGACGATGGCCGCCTGCTTTTCAACCCCGGCACGACCAGCACCCCGCTTTACCCGTACCAGCCGCGCACCGTCGGCCTGCTGCATCTTCGGGATGGGCAGGCGCAGGGGGAAGTGGTGGCGATTGGACGGTAGACCGTAGACGGTGGACGGTGGACGACGGATGACGTACCCCGTACC
>DAOTWV010000050.1:0-4932 GCA_034435695.1 Anaerolineales bacterium
TCTGTGGGGCTGGGGGTGCTTGTGGGGCGGGCGGTGGCGCTGGGCAGCGGGGAAACCGTGTGTGTGGGGAGGGGGGAAGGGGAGAACGCCGCGAGGGTGGCCGTTTCCTGGGGACGCGCGGCCACTGGAAGGGGCGTCGTTGTGGATGTGGCCGGCGGCGGACTCCCTTGCGGGAGGCGCGGCAACCCAATCAGGGCGCGTCCCCTGGGGGTGGTTCCCAAAAACCATCCCCCAGCCGTAATCAGGGCAATCAACAGCACGCTTACCGGCACGCGCCAGGAGAGGCGCTTCCTGCGGCGCGGCGCATCGGGCTGCAGGATGGCCTCCAGCGCCTCGTAAAGCGCCTGCCCATTGGGATAGCGGGATTCGGGTTCTTTGGCCAGGGTGCGCAGCAGGAAGGTTTCCAGGGCTTCCGGCAAATCCGGGTTGAAACTGCGCGGCGGCAACGGATTTTGGCTGATGTGCTGCAGGGCCACTTCCATGGGTTCGTCGGCCTCGAAAGGCAGGTGACCGGTGAAGACCTGGTACAGGATGACCCCCAGGGCATACAGGTCGGATTGCGGCACGGCATTGGCAGAGGAGACGGCTTGTTCTGGTGCAAGGTAGTGGGGCGAACCGAAAATTTCGCCCTGCGTGCCCACACTGGTGAGCAGCGCCAGCCCAAAATCGGTGAGCATCACATGCCCTTCGGGCGTAACCATGATGTTCGCCGGGCTGAGGTCGCGGTGGATGATGCCGCGCTTGTGCATGTAGTCCAGCGCCTCGCAGATTTGCCGCACGATGGGCAGCAACACCTCTGGCGGGGGCATGCGTTTGTCCGCCGGGGTGTGGCGCGCCAGGTACTCGGATAATTCCACCCCCTCCACGTACTGCATGGCGATGTAGAACAGGCCATTGCTTTGCCCATAGCGGTAGAGTTGGACGATGTTGGGGTGGTCGAGTTTGCTGATGGCCTGCGCCTCGCGCTCGAAGCGGCGCAGGTAATCGGCGTGCTGCTGGAAAGGGAAATCAATGACCTTGATGGCCGCTGGACGCTGCAGGCGGGTATCGTAGCCGCGGTAGACGCGTGCCATGCCGCCTTTGCCGCGCAGGGCTTCGATGCGGTATTCGTCCAGTTGCTGCCCGATGAGCGGGTCTGCTTCGGGCGGAGGGGGAGGCGGCGGGGTGGTCTGAATGGCTGCCGGAGGCGGAGGCAGGATGACGTTCTGGGCGCTGGTAAACGGTGATGGCGCCTGTAACGCTTCGCGTAATGCCTGCATCAGGGTGGCGCCGTTGGGGTAGCGGTCTGTGGGGGCTTTTTGCAGGGCGCGCAAGAGCACGCTTTCGGTTTGCTGGTTGAGCGCGGGGTTGAGGGTGCGCGGGGAAGGCGGCGGGAGGGTGAGATGCTGCACGGCCACCGTGGTGGGGGAAGGGTCATCGAAGGGCACCGCCCCGGTGAGCATTTCGTAGAGCATCACCCCCAGGGAGTACAAATCGGACTGGGGCACGGCCTGGGAAGAGCGGCGCGCCTGCTCTGGGGCCATGTAGTGCGCCGTGCCGAAGACTTCGCCCTGGGAGCCGTGGCGGATGTTGAGCGCCAGCCCGAAATCGGTGAGCACGGTGCGTCCCTCTGGGGTGAGCAGCACGTTTTCAGGCTTGACATCGCGGTGGATGACGCCGCGCTCGTGCGCATAGTCAAGGGCGGAGGCCAGCGCCTCGCCGATGCGCAGTACCTCCTCGTGGGGCATCAACGTGCCCTGGGTGGCGTAATCCAGCAGGCGGGCGCGCAGTGTTTCCCCAGGCAGGTATTCCATGACGTAGTAGAGCACGTCTTCGGCCTCGCCGGCCGACAGAATGCGCACGATGTTAGGGTGGTCCCAGGCAGCGATGGCGCGTGCCTCTTGCAGAAAGCGCTGGGCGTAGGCGGCATCGTCCTGGTAGCGGCTGGCGATGATTTTGATGGCTACGTGCCGCTCCAGGGTAAGGTCCCATCCCAGGTAGACGCGGCCCATGCCGCCGCGTCCCAGAGGCCGCTCGATGCGGAAATTGCCGAGTTGACGGTTGATGAATTCGTCGTGAAGGCTGCTCATGGCATTGGGTTACTTGGAACGGTGGACACGAGTCTGGCGGCTGGCGATGGTGATGCGGTACAGGTCGCTGATGAAGCGGTTGAAACCGTTGGCATACGCATCCAGGTAGTCTTGTGCGATGGCATCCGCAAGGTCGGCTCTGCCGATAGCGTGCAGTTGGGCGACATGGGGGCGAAAATCGCGCAAACTGATGTGCATGCGGCCGCGTGCGGTGGTCATCACCCCCCAGACCAGGGTCTTGTGTTCGTTATCGTCTTTGGCGGAGGTAAAGCGGGTGAGGGTACTGCTGGGCACCACGACACCGATGTTGGAAAAGACCTCGCGCCCTTTGATGAGGTCATTGAGCACCTCGAATTGCCCTGGAATTTTATCCAGCAGGCGTTGCAGGGGAACGGGGAGGTGCGCCAGGAGTTTGATGGTTCCCACGCTGGCGCTTTCGCCGCGGGCCGCGACGCGTTTGGCGTGCTTCATCACCTCGCCAAAACCGGCCAGGGCGGCCAGATAGGTGCGCTGCAACTGGTCGAACTCGCTGTGCAGGGCAGAGGGGGTGTGCTCCTGGGCTTCCAGGGCGGCAATGGTACGCTGCGCCAGTTCCAGCAAGTTGAGTTCGGCCAGCGGCACCTCGAAACTGAGCGGGTAGATGCGCTGGTAGGGCGCGTGCAAACTGGCATCGATGGGGATGAGCACGGAAGGGTTCTCCCGCGTCTGTACGGCCTGCAACGCGGCTTCGGCAGCAGCAGCGCTTTGGCGGTGTTTGCGCAGCGCTTCCAATTCCTGCACCAGACGGGGCGCGGGCTGATAGGTGTGGGCGTGCATGGCGCGGTAGAGCACCAGCAAATCGTTGACTGTCAGGTTGAGCAAGTCGTTGCGGCGCTTGAACAGGCGGCGCAGGTTGATGACTGCCGGCACGTTGACGGCGTGGTTTTCAGCCGCGGCTTCGGGGGGCACCTTGGGGGCCTGGGCAATCAGGGCCTGGATGGCTGGAGGGTACTCCAGCCGCAAGATGTGCGGCGGGTTTGTTCGCACCGGCGGTTTTTCCTGGGAAGCCAGGTAGGCAGCCCAGGAAAGGGCCTCGTTGGTGATGATTTCGGCCAGCGCGGCGCCCCAGGTGCCATCGAAGAAGATGTGCGACTGGTCGAAAACCGTGCTCTCCGGTGTGAGGAAAATGGTGAGCGGGTGGTCGCCCACGCCGCGTTCCCCCTGCCGAATGCGCGTCAGGGGCTGCTGGGATGGGCGTTCATCGGCGTTGATGAGGATGGGTGCCAGGCGCAGCGTGTTGAGTTCGTGTCTCAGGTCATTGGGGAGGCGGGGGCGGAGTTCGGCCAGCGCCGCCCGACGGGTGCGCGCCAGCCCTGTCAGGTTACTGGCGGGCACCTGAGTGCAGGCATCCAGCAAAGCGTGTATCTGTGCCCGAATGTGATGCACGTTGGCCGGGGTGCCGCGCTGGGTATCGGCAGCCCGCAGCAGGGCATAGCGCCCCTGCAGGGTGATGCCGATGTGGGCATCTTCGAAGCGCAGCGGGGTGCGCGTTTCTCCGTAGGCATCTGGCTGCAGCCATGCCAGGATGGACATTTGCTGCTGGTAGGCGGGCAGGCTTTCCGTGAGCGCCTGCTGCAGATTGGCACGCCAGACCCCGCGCAGAGAAGCCGGCAGGTCGGCGGTGACGGCCTGCAAGAATTGTTCAAAGCGTTGTCGGCGATAGGCGGGGTAGGTTTGTCCCCCGGCATCTGCTTCGCGCCGATAGGGTATCTGTCGCTGCCAGGTGCGGTACAGACGGGTGTAGCGGTCGGCGTGCGGTGTATCGGCAGTGGCGGCCAGCAGCAAAGAGATGGCCATGCGCTCGTACCACTCGTTGGCCAGCAATTGTGGGTAGTGATGCAGGGTGTGAATGGCCGCCATCACCCAGGCTGTCAGGCGGTCGGCCGGGGAAAGCCGCAGGTTGTGCTGACGCAGGGCGGTTTCGAAGCCGTGGGTTTCATTGGTGTGGCGGGCAGTGTCCTCACGCAGGGCGTACTCGATGTAGAATTGCCACGTACCTTCGGGGAAAGCCGCTTCGGGCGTTTTGCCGGCCAATTTGAGCAGATTCTGGTATCCCCACAGGATGGCCGCCGGTCCGGCGAAGAATGCCGTGTACACCGCGTGGTCGAGGGTTTGTTCCACGCCCTTGAAGAGCAGCGCGACGTCGCGCCGCACCACCTGGGCGGGCAGCCGTTTGCCGGAGATGCGCGCCAGCCCGGAGAGAATCATCCCTGGCACATTGCCTGCCGGGACGATGCGCGCAATCAAATCGGTAACGGCCTCTATTTCGGGCAGCGAGAGCCGGGAGATGGAGCGCAGGCCGGGCGCGGTGGCAATGGTTTTGAGATTTTCGGCAGTTTTTATGGAGGCGGAGGTGTAGCGCTGGCGGAGGTCCATGCTGGTTTGATTGTAGCACAGGTCGCCTCTTTCTCGGCGGAGATTTTGAGAGAGAGGGCACGCAAAATACGTGTCCCCCTCTTTTCGTGTCCTCGCGAGGGCGTGAAGCGTCAGCCAGCGTTCGCTATCCAGGGAGGAGATGGCTTCGCACCCTGAGGGGCGCTCGCCATGACACAAACGGGTCTGCTGCCCGATAAAACCAGCGAAGCGTAAATTGGGAGCACGAAAACGTTGTGGGTAAGTCGCAGTATGGCCTGGCACAACGGAACGCAGATACCGCAACGCAGATTCTCGCAGATACGACCAACGAAGCAGCGAAAACCACCACAACCAGCGGATATCAGCGGCACCAGCGTTATCAGCGTTCTACTGACCAACATATCTTTAGTATCTATCCGAAAAATGCCATTTGCAGTGACACCGTAGGACAACTGCTTGTCAGTTGTCC
>DAOTWV010000051.1:0-9183 GCA_034435695.1 Anaerolineales bacterium
GCGCTTCGGGATGCAACCAGGCGGGGGGAGTGCGGATATCCCGCAGCGGGCGGCCGCGCCCGTCGATACGCTGCCCCTCCCCGGTGACCACTGCTACCTGTGGGTTTTCCCGGAAACAGGCGGCCACGCGGGAGAGCACGTTCCCCGAAAGGTAGACATCGTCCGAGTTGAGCCAGGCCAGCACCTCGCCGGAAGCACGCGCGAAACCCTTGCGGATAGCGTCAGCCTGCCCCTGGTCGGGTTCCGAGACCCACCACGTCAGGCGGTCTGCGTAACGGTGGATGATGTCGGCGCTGCCGTCGGTCGAGCCGCCGTCCACGATGATGTACTCCACGTTGGGGTAATCCTGCGCCAGCACGGACTGGATGGTCGCTTCGAGAAAATCCGCCTGATTGTAGGATGGGGTGATGATAGAAATTTTCATGAGGAATAGCCGATTTTCTCCAGAAAATCCCCTGCAATGGCCTGGGTCAACGCGGGGGCAGGGTCTGGCTTGTGGAGGGAACGGGGGTGAAGCGCGTCTTGGGCGTAGTCTGTCACCTGATGGGCGGGAGGCAGCCCTGCAAAAGTCAACAGCGTTTCCAGCGTTTGCCGCGGGCGCGCAATCAGGTCCTCGTAATGGATTTCCAGCAGGCGCTCACCTGACAGCGGGCGGGCGCGTAACCCGGCGTGGATGGCGCACGTCCATGCCAGCAGGGCGCGTCCGTAATTGTCCGGCGCTTTGCGGGCATTTTCCAGCGCATGGTGCAGGTCGGGGTGCATCTCGGCATAGGCTTCGAACATGCGGTAGTTCCAGTGCGTTTCCCAGTAACCTGGAGGAAAACGGCGGGCTATCAGGGCGGCCAGCGAAATGGCAGCATCGCGCCCGTGGCGGATGATGTGTACGAAGCGTGCCGCCGGGAAGACTTGCGCCATCCAGGGCAGGCGAAAGACGTTCAGCGGCAGTTTCTCTATCAGACGGGGTTTGCCGCCGATGGTACGGGCAAAGTGGAACCAGCGCCGCAAGCGGACTGCAGTTCGTGAATCATAGTCTTTGGTACCCCAGGCGAGTTGACCGCCATCGGCTCCTTCGCCCCACACGTTCAGACGCGGTTCCACGCCTATCCACATTGGCCGTGGTTCAAAAAGGTAGAAGACGGAGGGATGTTGGCTGAGAATTTCACCCAAAATGGTAGTGCCCGAACGCGGACACCCGACGATAAAGGTGGGCGCGGTTTCCTGGCCGGGCCAAAAAGGATGCAGACCGCGGCCAATGCGGTAGATGATGCGGCGCTGTGTGTGCGTTGGTTGACTCATATCTCTCCGATAAGCAACTTCACGGCTTTTTTGGCGAACGCACCCCACCGGCGGCGCTGACTGACTTCGTGCCATAACAAACGCATTCGTTCGCGACGGGTCTTGTCGGCCGCCAGCGCGCGTCCCCAGGGAATGATGACCTTGCCAGGGCTGCAGGGTTGCGCTTCGATGGCGCTCCGCAGGGAAGCGGGGTCGTACCCCAGGTCGTACAATGTTTCCGCACCGAGTGCATCCAGGTATGCCAGAGCAAAATGTCGGGTTTGCCGTCTCTCTCCCAGCGCGTGCCAGGTATCCAGGCTGTGTGTTCCCGGCCTTTGGTGTTTGTACACACCGGTAGGGTCTCCCATGGCCGCGTCTGAAGGCAGTTGCCGGCTATATTCCAGCATGGCGGGCGTGAATTCCAGCCCCAGGGCGGCGCATAAATCGGCAACCGTCTCGCGGGGGCGGCTGACCAGTGTCTCATAATGCACCACAATGCCCTTTTCCCCTGTCAACTTTATTCCTTCTACAAGGTGCTGCGGCGCGCCCAGCAGGCTGTAACGGTGTTTTGCCAGCCGAGTGTAGTCATCCCGCACCCAGGTTTTCAGGATGGAGTGCAGCACGGCCAGTGGATTGCGCAACAGGAAAATGAACCGCGCTTGCGGGAAAATGCGATGCAGTTCGGGGATGATAAGTGTGTAGGAGGGGGTTTTGTCCACGAAATGCGTGCTGCCCAGGTGTTCGCAGGCCCGGTTGTACAGCGTCAGGGCGTAGGCGCGCACGGCCTCATCGTGTAAAGTTTCTCCTTCCGGGAAAATGCGCAAAAACCCGTCCAGCGCGGTGCGGTAGCGATTGAAAAAGTATTCGGCTTCGATGCCTGTGCGGCGGCGGGCATAGATGGGGTGCAGCATTATCCAGGGTTCCGGAGTAGCCCCGATGTGCGGATGTCCGGAGAGGATGTACTGCAATAAAGTCGAGCCGGCGCGCGGCTGGGACAGCAGAAAGATGAGGCCGTCACCGTGTGTTGAAATTGTCATCATTCAGAGGTATCTCCAGAATTGGAAGTGCGGGTAATCAGGGTATGGATGATTTGAAGCCATTCGCGGCTAAACTTGCGTTCCCGACTCCAGAGTATCCCGATGTAGGCCAGGGAAAATAACGCGGTTTTGATGAGCGCCGCCTGGATAGATGGAGCGGCAACCAGAGAACCTGCCGTTGGCGCCCACCCCAGAGTGATTCCTGCACCCAGTGCCAGCAGCGGCGCGCCGAACAGCGCCCGCACCGAAAATTGCACGTAAGGGCGCGCCTGGCGCAGCAGCACCCAGATACCGAAGACCAGCATCAAATCGGCCGCCAATGCCACACCCTCGATGCCCCACAGATTGCCCAGCGTGAACAATCCGCCCAGCATGACCAGCAACTGCCAGAAGCGGGCGCGGGTGACCACTTCCGGCTTTCCAACAGCGATGAATACGTTGCCTATCGTGACCTTGATGGGGTCCAGCAGGGTGTAGACCAGCATCAGGCGGAAGGCGGTCATCATGGGCAGCCATTTGTCGCCAATCACGAAGTGGATGAACTCCGGCACCAGCAGGAAGAGCAGCCCGGCGATGAAGAATCCACTGCGGATGAGGAAAGCATTGACCCGAAAAAAAGCCTGCGAAAGGCGTTTGGGCTGTCCCTTGAGGGCCGCGTAGGTTCCCGTAGCCACCTGGTTGACCGGACTGGCGAGCAGTTTGCGAGGATAGGTGGCAAAAGTATACGCGCGCGAGTAGAACCCCAGGGATGTCTTCCCCAGAAAAGCGCCTGTCCACAGGTCGTCCACCCGGTCGAGGACGCGCAGCAACAGGATGGCGCCGATGCTGCGGCGGCCAAAATCCAGCAAGTAGGCGGCGATTTCGCGGCTCCAGCCAAAACGCGGCTGCCAGACGGGACGAATGACGTAAAAACCGAGGATGCCCGTGGCGGCGGAAGTCACGTCCGAAATGACCAGGCTCCACAGACCGACGCCGCGCCAGGCCAGGAAGACTGCTGCGCCGGAGCCAATCAGAGTAGCGGCGCTTTCCACGAGGGCCACGCGCCGGAATGCCACCTTGCGGGTCAGCGTCACGCGTCCGGTGATGGTCAAATTGTTGACCATGCGGCTGCCCAGCACCACCCACAACACCCAACGGTTTTCCGGCTGAATGAACCAGGTACAGGTCAACGCCAGCGCCGCGCCCCACAGCAGGTTGAAGAGAGTCAGCAAGGTAAAGTGTACCCGACGGGCGGGTTCGCCTTCACTCTGGCGAGCGCGGTGAATGAGCGCCGCCCCCATGCCGAAATTCGGCAGCGTGTAGGTGGACATGACGAAGGAGGCCGCGTAGGCATACACCCCAAAATGCTCCGGCGAGAGCAGGCGTGCCAGGATGATGGCGCGCACAAACTGCACCACGGCCTGCAAACCGCTGGAGGCAATCGTATAGCCGGCGGAACGTACACTACGTTGGGCGAGAGACATGAGACGGTCACATATTCGATGCTGCCTGCCCGTTGGCTTCGATATCCGTCTTGGATGCACTCAGGGTTGCGCAACCAGCAGACACTTGCAAACTTGTCGTTTGCAAACTTGCCACCTTGCTTACTTTGTGTTATGGTAAGCACGTTAAAACGCACCTTCAGGGGCAGCCAAAAATCATACCACAACAACCTGTTTGGAGACGAAGAAGAGGTCGCCGCATGTCACGATTGTCTCGCTTTGCAGATGGCCTGATGGAAGCCGCCTGGTTGGCGGCCCTCATCGGAACGCCGGTTTTCTTTGACGTTTATTCCAGTCGTATTTTCGAGCCTGATAAAATCACCCTGTTGCGCAGCCTGGCCTGGCTGGCGCTGGCGGCATGGATGCTCAAAATACTTGCTCAGGGGGGAATACAATGGCAGTACATCTCGAAACGCAAAAAATGGTGGCGCAGTGCCCTGGAAATCCCCCTGGTCGTGCCAGTGCTCGCCCTTTCCCTGGCGTATCTGTTGGCGACAGTGTTTTCCGTTGCGCCGCGTACCAGTTTGTGGGGTTCTTACCAGCGTTTGCAAGGCACGTACACCACCTTTGCTTACCTGGTGATATTTGCGGTGGTGGCGGGCAATTTGCGCCGCCGGGAACAGGTCGAGCGCATTATGACGGTGGTCATTCTCTCTGGGCTGGCGGTGAGCCTGTACGGTGTTTTGCAGCACTATGGCCTGGACCCCGTTCCGTGGGGTGGCAATGTGCAAAACCGCATTGCCGCGAACATGGGCAACTCGATTTTCGTGGCGGCTTATCTCATCATGGCCGTGCCGCTGGGGGTGGCGCGCGTAGTGGAAAGTCTGCGGGCTATCATGCGTACGGAGGACGATGTCACGCGTCACATCGTGCGAGCGACGATGTACATCTTCATCCTGGCTTTGCAGATGATTGCCATTTACTTTAGTGGAAGCCGTGGTCCCTTCCTGGGGCTGGTGGCCGGGCTTTTCTTCTTCTTCCTGCTGGTGGCCATGCGTGCCCGTCAACGTTGGCTGGCACTGGGTACTATCGGACTGGCCGTGGCGGGAGCGCTTTTCCTGGCGGTGTTGAATATTCCCAACGGCCCTCTTGAAACGTTACGCGAATCGCCCTGGGTTGGGCGCTTCGGGCACCTGGCGGATACCAACCAGCGCACCAGCAAAGTCCGCCAATACATCTGGCAGGGCGCTTCCAAACTGGTTGCGCCCCATGACCCTATCGCCTTCCCTGATGGCAGCACCGACCGCTGGAATGCTCTGCGCCCGTTGATTGGTTATGGCCCGGAAAGCATGTACGTGGCCTATAACCGTTTCTACCCCCCTGAATTGGGGCAGGTGGAAAAGCGCAACGCCTCTCCTGACCGCTCCCACAACGAGACCTGGGACGCCCTGGTGACGACCGGCGCGCTGGGGTTGGTGGTTTACCTGCTGGTGTTTGGTTCCGTGTTTTACTATGGTTTTCGCTGGTTGGGGTTGATAACAACGCCCGCACAGCGCAACACGTTCATTGCCTTGTTCCTCGGAGGGGGAGTTGTTGGTGCCGTGGGGCTGGTGGCCTGGCAGGGGATTGCCTTCCTGGGGGTCGGCTTGCCCTTCGGTATTTTGTTGGGATTGGGCGCGTACATTACACTGCGCTCGTTGCAAGGGTACTCCACCAGTGAAGACACCCTTGATTGGCGCACGCTGGTGATGACCGCTTTCCTGACGGCCATCCTGGCGCACTTCGTGGAGATTCACTTTGGGATTGCGATTGTCTCGACGCGTACCCATTTCTGGGTGTATGCAGCAGTACTGTTGGTGATGGGATTCGTGTTGCCGCGGGAAGCATGGAACACCTCAGAGGATAGTGTACCCTCCAGGAAAGTGGAAGCACCCGCAAAGCAGGGCCGTCGCCGGCGTTCTCGTGGGGGTGGGCGGCCTGCGGAAACGCTCAGCCCCTGGGGAGGGGTCTGGACAGGGGGGATTTTGTCCGGCATCTTTCTGATGGTGCTGGGTTTTGACTACATCTCCAACCTTGGACGCTCCTCCTCTGCCGGTCAGGTGTTCTGGCATTCTTTGACGCGTTTGCCCATGAAGCACAACGCAGTTTCGTATGGCATTCTGGCGCTGGTGTTGACAGTGTGGGCTGTTTCAGCGTTGCTTTTCGCCACTGAAGAACGGGCTGCTCGTGCTGCCGGGATGTGGCGCTCCGTGGCTGGCATTGCCGGTCTTTCTTTGTTGATTGGTCTGATTTTTTGGGGCTGGCAATCTGGCCGGCTGGCCGCACTTTCGCAAATCTCTCCCACCAACCAGCAACAGTTGATTGCACAATTGCGCAGTTTCGAGGGGCTGCTGACCACTTTCTACTTCTTCGGTCTGGCAGGATTGTTTGCCGCCGCGCTGGTTTTGCCTGAGGCACCGCAGACATACCGCAGTGGCAATGGCATGGCCGCGGTTGCCGCGCCCTTTTTGTTGATTGCGGTCATGGTACTCGCAACAGTGACCAATCTGCGTATCATCCAGGCTGATATTGCCTTCAAGATGGCAGACCCCTTTACGCGCGGCAATCAATGGCCGGTGGCTATGGTGGTGTACCAGCATGCCATTGACCTGGCACCCAATGAAGATTACTACTATCTCTTTTTGGGGCGCGCTTACCTGGAGCAGGCCAAAAACCTGAAAACCGTGGATGAGCGCCGCGCGCTCTTTCAGCAGGCGGAAAAAGACTTGAAGACTGCTCAGCGCCTCAATCCCCTCAATACCGACCACACCGCTAATCTGGCGCGTCTGTACAGTTGGTGGGCTTCGGCGACAGATAACGCCCAGGAGCGGCAGGAGTATGCCCAACGTTCCAATGTGTACTACGAGAAGGCGCTTTCCCTCAGCCCAAATAACGTGGTGCTATGGGGGGAGTGGGCTACCCTGGACCTGAATTTCTTGAAACAGCCTGAAGCAGGGTTGGAGAAACTCAATCATGCTCTGGAATTGGATGACACCTACGACCGCACCTACGCTTTGTTGGGTGATTACTACCTGAATCAGGCGCGCGGAGCACAGGATAGCCAGCAAAGGACGGAATTGCTGACGAAGGCTGTGGAAAATTATCAGCGGGCGTTGGATGTCACGCCGCGCGCACAGAAACAAACGCGTTATCTCTACAACACAGCCCTGGGAGGCGCGTACATCGAACTGAAGCAGTATCCTGATGCGATAGCAGCCTATCAGGAAGCCTTGCAATTCACAGGCAAAGGCAATCGCTGGCGGCTGGAGGAATCGCTTGCTCGTCTGTACGCCCAGGTTCAGGATAAGGAAAACGCCGTCTTGCAGGCCAGCAACGCCCTGAATGATGCTCCGCAAAGTGAAAAGGAACGCCTTCAAACACTGCTTTCCCAGATTCAGGCCATGCCATAGCAGGAGAAATGGAAATGCCCTGGTTATCTCTGGTGGTTGCCTTTGGCGCTAGTTTGCTGCTCGTGCCTGTAGTGCGCTGGCTCAGTTTTCGCACTGGCCGCATCGCGTATCCCCGCAAAGACCGTTGGAATACACGCCCCACACCTACATTGGGTGGGGTGGGGATGTTCGGGGCTTTCGTACTGGCGGTAGTGTGGCGCGGTGGCGTGCAGGGGGATACGCTGCCCATCCTGGCGGGCGCGTCCATCATGTTTCTGCTCGGTCTGTACGATGACTACCGTGAACTCTCTCCGCCGGCCAAACTGGTGGGGCAAATCCTGGCCGCTGCCGTGGTGGTGTTCTTTGGCTATCAGATTGCTTTTTTCAAGTTCGACCTGCTCAATATCCTGCTGACTTTTTTGTGGCTGGTAGGTATCACCAACGCTCTCAATCTGCTGGACAACATGGATGGCCTGGCAGGGGGGATTGCGCTCATCGTAGCCTTGTTTTTGGGGTATTTTTTCCTCCGCGTTGGTAATCAGCCGGCCTTTGTGGATGTCGCGGCAGCCCTGGCCGGAGCCATCCTGGGGTTTCTGGTTTTCAACTTTCCTCCGGCCTCGATTTTCATGGGCGATAGCGGTAGTCTGTTCCTGGGGTTTACCCTGGCTTCGCTGGCCGTAGCGCGCAAAACCAGCGCCTCCAACGTGTTGGCTGTGATTGCTATCCCGGCCCTGCTTTTTCTGCTCCCCATTCTGGATACCACCCTGGTGACCATTACCCGCCTGATGCGCGGTCAATCGCCGGCTCAGGGCGGACGCGACCATACTTCACATCGTCTGATTGCTTTTGGCCTGACGGAGCGACAGGCTGTGCTGGCGTTGTATGCTGTGGCGCTGCTTTCAGGGATTGCCAGTACCGTGGTCGAGCGGCGCGCCTACGATTTCAGTCTGGTATTCGTGCCGGTGCTCATCATCGCCCTGACGCTCCTGGCTGCGTACCTGGCGCAACTCAAAGTCGTACCTGACCGGCCTCCCGAAGGACAGTACCGTACCCTGGCGCGCGTGGCTGTGCAACTGGCTTACCGCCAGCGTCTTTTCGAAATCGTACTGGATTTTCTACTGATTAGTGTGGCATATTACCTGGCATGGTGGACGCGCTATACCTGGGCGCTTTCGGAGGTGCAACTGGCCCTGTATTTGCGCACGCTCCCGATGGCTCTGTTTGTTACGTACCTCTCTTTTGGGTTGTTTGGCGTGTACCGTGGCGTGTGGGAATACATTGGTGTGCAGGATGCCGTGGGGTATGTGCGTGCCGTGACGGGAGCGGCAGTCATGGTTGCCGTGGGGCTTTATTTGCTACCCGTTTCGCAGGAGAAGGGTATTTTGCCGCTGGCTTTCTTGTTTGGTGTGTTTCTCTTCGTGGGGTTGGCGGCCTCCCGCTCTTCGTTTCGGGTGCTGGACCAGGTCTATACCCGTCAGACGAGGCGCGCCGATGAGCCTGTCCTGGTGTACGGTGCCGGACGAGCGGGCGAGATGGCTGTACGCTGGATGCAGATGAACCCCGGCCTGGGCTATCGCCCAGTGGCTTTTTTGGATGACGATGCCCGTAAGTGGGGACGCCTCATCCACGGGGTGCGCGTGGCCGGCGATGCCGGACAACTGGAAGAAATCGTGCAGCGCGAACAACCCGCTGGTGTGCTGTTCACGGTGGACGAGGCGCTGCAAACCCCGGCCGGGCAACAAGTGTTGATGTTTTGCCGGCAAAATGGCCTGTGGGTGCGCAAAATGCGCCTGGAATTCGAGGAGGTGGCGACGTGAACGTCCCCCGTCATCTCATGTATCTTCACGGTCTGTACAGCAGCGGACAGGCCTTCAAGGCGCAACTTTTGCGGCAGCGTTACCCGCACCTGCTGGCACCCGATTTCAGCGGGGAACTTTCCGACCGCATGCGGCAATTGATGCCCCTGTTGGCCCCGCACGATGACTGGACGCTGATTGGCTCCAGTTTTGGCGGCCTGATGGC
>DAOTWV010000052.1:0-8558 GCA_034435695.1 Anaerolineales bacterium
CGGGGAATGGCTTCCCCGGCGGGTGGGCTGAGCAGTTACGATTTGACGCAGATTCTCGCAGATACGGCCAACGAAGCGGCGAAAACCAACATAACCAGCGGATATCAGCGGCACCAGCGTTATCAGCGTTCTACTTCCCAACACATCTTTAGTGCCCCCCAGTAATTCCGCAATTCCAAATTTGTCCGCATGGCATCCGTCAAGTTCCTGGCAAGAAACCGCGGAGAGCGCGGACAAGCAAAACAGGCACTACACCCCCTGCTTGCTGAAATACCGAAAAGCACGCCACAACAGCATGACTACAGGCACAAGCCAGAGTAACCAGCCCAACACGGCACCTGCTATAAGCATGAGCGAATAACGCGCTCCTCGCTGCACTCCAAACAACGTCTGCCACAATGCGCTGCGGGAACGCCGGGCAATCCACGCCAACAACCCCACTCCTAAAGACACACAAAATGTACCGCCGGCAATTTCCTGTGCAACGAGAGGCATCCCCCCCTCCCACAACAGGCTGACCAGGATAAGGTAACCGACGACGGCTATCAGAACAGCCGCCCAGGTACTCCCCAGCCATGTGGACGTTTGCTCCGCCTCCAAACGCTTGCTTTCGAGACGTAAAATGCGACGGTAAACCCGCCCCCACTCCCCAGGGGTGCGCACCTGGGCAGCCTGGCGGCGATAAATCTCCAAAGCACGCATCCACTGCCCCTCTTCTTCGTAGACTTCAGCCAGTTTCAGCGGGTGCGTTTGCAGAAATTGCCAGCGCGCCAGTAACACTTGTGCGTGGTGGTCATCCGGTTTGCATCGTACAGCCTCTTGCAAGGCATGGACGCGCTCATCCAGGTCAACACTCAGTTCGGCCAGTAAAAGCCACGCGTCAAGAGAATCCGGATACGTATCCACTACGGCGCGTACGATTTTACGAGCACTGCCCCGCTCGCCCTCTTGCATAAGGGCACGCGCCTGAGCCACCTGTCCCGCAGCCCACTGCGCTTTGCGCTCTCGAATACGCGCCACCTGTTCTCGTAAAACTTCACGGCGCTCTCTGGCATCAGTGGCCAGCACATCCAGGGCAATCACGCGCTCACATGCCTGCAGGCGCGCTTCCACATCTTCTTCCAAATCCATGAGGGCGCGCCAGGCGCGCACATTCTTCGGGTTACGCGCCACTACTTCCCGAAATAGCAAGCGGGCATTGGTCAGGTATCCCTTTTCCAACGCATCGCGGGCGCGTTTTTCCAGTTGCAACGAGTATAATTCCCCTGTTGTGGGCTTACTTCGTTTTGTCACATCATCCCTACAATCGCCTGCGCTCATTTTCCCGAAAGCGTACAAACCCGCTTACCATTATACGAGAAAACACTATGGAAAATCAATTGGAGAGCATGGTACGCCGCATGGCAGGCGTGGAATATGCCCTGCTAAATTCTTCCTTGCAGATAACCCGGCACTCCGCAGGATTTGAGCATTGGGTAGCGTTCTCCCCACCCCTGCAAGGCATGGACATTTGTGAAATCTTCCCGGAATTCATCGGCAGCGAATCCCTTTTGCATCGTCTCATCGAAACCAGGGAGCCTCCCTATCGCATAGAACGCATCTGGCGCGAACTGCCCGATGGGAAAACAGCCTACATCACGCTGGAAGTCCACCCCTATGCAGACGGCTTGCTGTTGCTGTTGCGAGATGTGACAGCCGAGGGCATGCTAGAGCAACGCATCACGCAGACGCGCAACGAACTTTACCTGCTCAGCGAGCAACTCCAGCAAAGCAGCGCCCGCCTGAACACGTTGATTCGGCGCTTCGTGCCCTCCGCGGTGGTGGACGAGATGCTGCGGGACGAAAGCAAAGCCCTGCCCGGCGGTGAGCGCCGCGAAATCAGCGTGGTTTTTGCCGATGCGCGCAATTTCACCCGCTGGGCGGAGGCGCGCCCTCCGGAAACGGTGCTGACAATGCTAAACCACCTGTGGGCCATGGTACTGGCGGTCACCGCCGAACACGGCGGCACCGTCAATCAGTTCATGGGCGATGGGGTGATGATTATGTTCAACGCCCCCGAAATCCAGCCCGACCACGCCATCCAGGCGCTGCGCTGCGCCCGTGCCCTGGCAAACCTCAGGTCTGCGGATTCCGACCTGCGCTTTGGGGTAGGTGTCAATACCGGGGAGGTGGTGGTAGGCAATATCGGGGCGCAGGAACGCCTATCCTACACCGCCATCGGCACCACCACCAACGTTGCCCACCGCCTGCAGGCCATCGCGCACCCCGGACAGGTCATTCTGGGGCCGCGCACCCATCAACTGGCTGGTGACAAGGTACGCTGCACCCCCCTGGAGCCGGTGCAACTGAAGGGATTAAGCGCCCCCCTGCAGGTCTTCACGCTCTCCGATTGATTCTTCCGGCGGCAGCACGAAAACGTTGTTGGTGAATCGCGGTATGGCCTGGCACAAGGGAACGCGGCACCAGCGTTATCAGCGTTCTACTGACCAGCACATCTTTAGTGTTCCCCTTCCGGCACGTCACGGACATCGCGCGGCAGGGTAATGGTAAAAACGCTGCCCTGCTCCGGCGTGCTCTCGACCGTCACATGCCCGCCCATCATCTCACAGAAGCGGCGCGTCAACGCCAGCCCCAGGCCGGTGCCGCCATACCGCCGGGTGGTGGAGGCATCCGCCTGGGTAAACGGCTCGAACAGGCGCTCGATTTGTTCGGGGGAAATGCCAATGCCGGTATCCCATACCTGAAAAATCACCCACGGACGGCCTTTCCGCGTTTCCTGCCACACGCGCAGGGTGACTTCTCCTTGCTGGGTGAATTTGGCCGCATTGCTCAACAGGTTAAGGAGTGACTGACGCACCTTCCCCTGGTCGGCGTACATGGATTGCGCCTCCGGGGCCAGGTCTATCTGGAAGCGGTTGCTGTTCTTCTCCATCAGCGGATGCACCGTACTGCGAACCTGGTCAATCAGCATGGGAACGCTGAAATCTTCCAGCAGAAGTTCCGCCTTGCCGGCCTCGATTTTGGAAATATCCAGCACATCGTTAATCAGCGCAAGCAACTGCTGGCCGGATTGCAGCACCCGGCGGGCATCCTGCGCGATGTCTTCCAGGCCGCTTTCCTCGGCCTCCTCTTCCATCAATTCGCTGTAGCCAATGATGGCATTCAGCGGCGTGCGCAACTCGTGACTCATGTTTGCCAGGAAGGCGCTCTTGGCACGATTGGCTTCTTCGGCGGCATCACGCGCCGCGGCCAGCGCCCGCTCTGTCTCTTTACGGTCGGTGATATCGCGGCTTACACCAATGTTCGCGATGCGCCGTCCTCTACTATCCAGCAATGGCACAACCACAATTTCGGCCCAGCCCATGCCCCCATCCTTACGCACGAACCGAATTTCGCCACTCCAGTAACCGTCTCGGTCCAAACCAGCCAGAATTTCTCGGCTCAAGCGGTCTTCTTCTCCAGGGTGATGCCACAGGTTGGCGCGTTGCCCCAGCAATTCGTCCCTGGTGTAACCAAACATGCGCTCGGTAGCCGGGTTGGCATCCACGATGCGGCCTTCCAGGTCGGTGATGATGACGCTTTCCGCCAGACTGGCAAAGGTCAACGCATGGCGACGTAATACCTCATCAGACTGCTTGCGCGCGATGGCGTTGGATAGTGTATCGGCCAGTGCGTACAGGAAGGCTTTTTCGATGCCTGCGGATTTCACATCCAGCAGCAACATACCCATGTGATGTTCCCCGCTCTTGAGAGGTAAACGCTTCAGGCCAGGGTACAACAGGGGTGCGGAAAACGCGTCTGGGTTCCGGGAATCCAGAGAGGGTTCCGTTTCCACCCCCAGAGAGGCATGCAACACCCATTGGGGCGGCTGCCCCTCCCAAAGATACACTGCGCCCTTCGGGGAATCCATCAGCCATGCCTGTCTGCACATCACCCCCAGGCAACGCTCGATGAGTTCCTGCAAGCCGATATCTTCCTGCCCTAACTGCAAAATCACGTTGAGCAGTTGCTGCGCCTGGTTGGCGCGCTGCAAATTGGCCTGCAGACGCCGTTCTTCGGTGACATCGCGCACCAGAAAGACGCGCCCCAGGGGTTCGCCACGGCGTCCCAGCAAAGGAGAAACGCGAATATCGAAGATACGCCCGCCTTCCTCGCCGGGGAGCACGAATTCCGTCTGTGCGCTGGCAACCCCATGAAAGCGCTCCAAAACCGCCTGCCAGGGGGCAAAGACCTCCCGCACATTGTGCCCCAACACATCAGCCACCTTCAACGTCGAGTCAAGCATGTGCAACGCAGCCGGGTTGATATCCACAATGCGGTTTTCACTATCCAGCACCATGACTCCATCGGCCATTTGTCGCAGCACCAGGTTGGCCGCGATGGGGGTCAGGTCAATCAGGTGATGGCGGAAGATGCCCCAGGCCAGCGAAAGAGAACTGAACGCCAGCGTAAGCGGGGTGGGGTCCCAGTGCGGAACAGGCAGCAGGCCGGCAATGAACAGCACATTCCCCAGCAAGGGTGCCAGGGCGGCCACCAGCATACTGAAAGCCTGGCCGCGGAAATGCTCCGGCCTCCGCCACAAGGCCTGCAGCAGAACTACCGAACCGCCGACAAGCAGCAGATAATCGTATGCCAGGTGTACGCCAAACCACCAGCCGCGCGTCGAGACGACCTGATAATACGCGCCAGTCCACTCCGAAGTAAAGGAACGCCAAAACAAGTGCGAAAACGGCCCCCAGATGACCAGCGTGGTCAGCACCGGCTCAATGAACAGCAGGCCGATGGTGCGCCGCGTGACCCGCTCTCCATAACCGGCGCGCAGCAAGGCCAGGAAAAAGAAGGCCGGCGCGGCCAGAACGATGCCGATGTATTCAAAACGCACCCAGAAAAACTGCGCCTGCGGCGAGGGCGCGGCATGTTCCATCATGTTGCCAAGCGACCACCAGATGACCGCAATGCAGAACACCAGCAGCGGCTGCGCTGAAGGCGTTTTGCGCCTGCGCCAGGTGTACACGGCCAGTGGAAGCGCCAGCAGCAAAGGCAGCACTGCCAGCGTTGCGTAAACATTCCAGTGCATCGTCATTTCCCCTCCGCCTCTACAATCAAGGGCAAAAAGACCTGAAAGACACTCCCCACACCGAGGCTGCTTTTGACTTCGATGCGTCCGCCCATCATCTCACACAGGTGACGACTGATGGCCAGTCCCAGGCCGGTGCCACCGTATTTGCGCGTGGTGGAGGCATCGGCCTGGGTAAAAGGCTGAAACAGGTTTTCTATCTGTTCTTCCGACATGCCGATACCGGTATCCTGCACCATGAAGCACACCTGTCCATCGTCGTGACGTGTTACGTGCAGGTTGATTTCACCGTTTTCGGTGAATTTGGCGGCATTGCTCAACAGGTTGAGCAAAATCTGGCGCACCTTGGTCTGGTCGGCGCGCATCATCGGCAAATCCGGGGCAATCTGCACCTTCACGCGATTGGCGTTGCGCTCTACCAGCGGTTTGGCGGTGTCCACCACCTGCTGCACCAAAGGGGCGATGGGGAAGGTTTCGAGGTATAGCGACATCTTGCCAGCCTCGATTTTGGAGAAATCCAGCACATCGTTGATGAGTTCCAGCAATTGCCGTCCGGCGCGTCCGATGCGGCGGGCATCCTCCACCAGGTCGGGCAAACCGGCTTCCTCGATTTCTTCGGCCAACAATTCGCCGTAGCCGATGATGGCGTTGAGGGGGGTGCGCAGTTCGTGGCTCATATTCGCCAGGAACATGCCTTTGGCGCGGCTGGCGGCTTCGGCGGCGTCACGCGCCTCGGCCAGTTCGGCTGCCAGGCGGTACTGTTCTTCGAACATCTGGGCGTTGCGCAAGGCCAGCGCCATCTGGTCGGCGGCGGCTTCCATCAGGTGCAGGTGTTCTTCGGTGAAATGCCCGACTTCAGCGTGCATCAGGGTGAGAATGCCCAACAGCACACCCCCGGCACGGATGGGCACACCCAGCACCGAGCGGGCTTCGTAAGGCTGGTCGGGCAGGGTCAGCCAGCGGTCATCCAGGCGGGTATCGGAGATGAGTGCAGATTGCTGGTATTCGGCAATCCAACCAGCCAGACCTTTGTCCATCACCGTACCCACCAGCGATTTGGCCTGGGCTTCATCGGCCTGGCCGCGCGCCAGAATGCTGGCCATAACACGGCGGTCTTTGTCCAGCAAGAAGAGGCTGGAACGCTGGGCGCCGGTGATTTGCACGGCCACATCCAGCGCGTTGCGCAGGGTGGCTTTCAGGGTGGGATAGGTAGCCGTAGCGCGTGCCACCGCAACCAGGTTTTCGAACAGGCGCTTTTGGGCTTCCAGCGCCATACGGGCTTCCTTGCGCTCGGTGATGTCGCGGCTGACGCCAATGCTGGCAATGCGCCGGCCTTCGTCATCCAACAAGGGAACGACGACGATTTCCGCCCAGCCGGTGCGCCCGTCTTTGCGCACAAAGCGAATTTCCCCGCTCCAGCGCCCATCCTGTTCCAGGCCAGTCAAAATTTCCTGGCTCAAACGCTCTTTTTCCTCGGGATGATGCCACAGGTTGGCGCGTTGCCCCAGTAATTCGTCTCTGGTGTAACCAAACATGCGCTCGGTGGCCGGGTTGGCATCCACGATGCGGCCTTCCAGGTCGGTGATGATGACGCTCTCTGCCAGACTGGCAAAAGTCAACGCGTGACGGCGCACGACCTCATCGGCGCGCTTCTGCTCGATGAGCGTGGCAATGGTATCGGCTGCTACCTGCAAAAAGCCGATTTCATCCGGCTGGCTCTCATGTCCGGCGGGCAGGTAGAGCACAAGCACGCCCAACACGCGCTCGCCGCGTTTGAGGGGAATGTTGTAGTGTCCATGCGCAGGCATGCCGGGATAGACAATCTCGTGCCGATGGTCTACCCCCGCGGCAAATTGAATCTGTCCGCTTTCGGCAGCCATACCGCACAGACAGCGTCCCACGGGAACCCGCGCGCACAGGCTCTGCAGCGGCTCTGCCAGGTTGCGGTTGACCTTGAGTGCCAGGTGCGGCGGCTCACCTTCCATCAAAAACACCCCGCCTTTGGATTCCACACTCAGCCAGGAAACACTCAGCAGTACATCCAGCGCGGCATCCAGGAAGGACTGCACCGAGCGGGTGCTCTGTGCCAGGTGCAACAAATCGTTCAAGACCTGCTGGTAACGGTTGGCTGTTTCCAGTTCGGCGCGCAGGCGGCGCTCATCGCTGACATCCCGGACGATGAAGACGCGTCCCACGCTAGGCATGAAGCGACCGCCATGCAAGGGTGAGACACGCACCTCGAAATAGCGCGTCTCTTCCCCGGTTTCCACTTCGAAGGACAATTGCCCGCTATCCACTTGACGAAAGCGCGTCAGCACCTGCGGCCAGGGGGCGAAAATCTCCTGCGTGGATTTGCCCCGGATGCCACCAGGGGGCTGCCCCAGCCAGGAAGCCGCCACGGGGTTGATATCCACCACGCGGCTCTGCGCGTCCACCACAATGACGCCATCCGACATATTTTCCAGCACCATATCGGAGGCAATCGGCATCAGGTCAATAAGCCGAAAACGAAAGATACCAAAAGCCATCGAGGCCGTACTGATGCCAAACATGAAGGGCGTCAGGTCCAGGCGCGGTACAGGGTTCAAGCCGGTCAGGTACAGCAGGTTGCCAACCCAGGGCATGGCAACGGCAATCAACAAACTGGCGGCCTGGCCGCGGTACAGATTGGGATAGCGCACCAGGGAGCGCATCAAAATCCATGCGGCTATCAAGTTGAGAACATAGGCGTAGGCAGTGTGTACCCAAAACCACCAGCCATGCTCGGAAATGAAGAAAATTTGTGTGCCAGCCTGCTCAACATCCATGGAAGTCCACATCCAGGTGGAAAGCGGAGTCCACACGATGAGGATGCTGACCGCTGGCACCAGCAGCAGAAGCGCAATGCGGCGGGGTGCGGTCCAGGTGACGTTTCCGGTGTGCCGCGCCGCCAGCAGGAAGAAGAACGGCGCCACCAGCGAGATGCCGATGTACTCCAGGCGCACGAAAAAATAAATCCATTCGGCGCTGGTGCTGCCCAGTTCCAGGGCATAGAAAAACGACCATTCGACCAGCGCCAGGCTCAAGAGTGCCAGCGGAAAGGCCGCCGGTACGTCGCGCCGCCGCCAGGCAAAAAGTGCCAGGGGAACTTCAATCAACAGCGGCAGCACAGCCACAACAACGTATCCGTTTATGCTCCAGGGCATATCATTCCTTCCTGTCCAGTAACACGTAAGTTTCCAGCATACCTTTGCCTTTTACCTCCTGCGGGGGGCATGCCTGCAACACAAAGGCATCGCGAATGCGGAAATACATACCTGCCGAAACCCGAATCTGTCCCGCTTCCGCCAGGTTTTGGATGCGGCTGGCGGTGTTGACCGTATCGCCCCACACGTCGTAGGAGAATTTATGCTTGCCAATCACCCCGGCCACCAGGGGGCCGCTGTTCAGGCCGATGCGCATTTGCAGCGCCGTCCCCAATTCGGCGTTGATATCCGGCAAG
>DAOTWV010000053.1:0-5203 GCA_034435695.1 Anaerolineales bacterium
TCATCGAGGCCGGCGCATGCGTGGAACGCGCCGTACTGGACAAGCGCGTCCGCGTGGGATGCAACGCCCACGTGGGCAGCATGGACATCCCTCCAGAAGAAGGCATTCCCATGATTGGCAAGAACAGCATCGTCCCCGCCGGATACACCGTAGAACCCGGCGCAGTCATCGCCACCGATGTCGTCCCTGCCGATTACCCATCCAGCCTCGTGAACAAAGATACCTACCTTGAAACCCGGAGGTTACCCAATGAACTTTGAACGCGCAGCGGGTATCCTGCTGCACCCAACCAGTCTACCTGGCCCTTACGGCATCGGGGATATTGGCCCGGAGGCCTACCGCTGGGTAGATTTCCTCTCGCAAAGCGAAACTGGCCTGTGGCAGGTGCTGCCGCTCGGCCCTACAGGCTACGGCGATTCTCCGTATCAGTGCTTCTCGGCTTTCGCCGGAAATCCCTACCTCATCAGCCCCCACTTGCTGCTTCAGGAAGGGTTGCTATACAACGAAGACCTGACGCATCTGCCCCCCTTCCCTGCAGAAAGGGTGGACTACGGGATGGTCATTCCCTGGAAACTGGAGATTTTGCAACGCGCCTATGCCCGTTTTCGCCAGCATGGCTCCCGCCATCTCAAAGAAGCCTTTACCGCCTTTCAAGCCGAACAGGCTCACTGGCTGGACGATTACGCGCTCTTCATGGCGCTCAAAGAAGCCCACGGAGGCGCCCCCTGGCCTACCTGGGAGACGGATATCCGTCAACGCGAGACACAAGCCCTGGAGGCAGCACGTCGCTCCCTGGCTGAGGCTATCGAAAAGCAGGCCTTTTTCCAGTTTCTCTTTTTCTCCCAATGGCGCAATTTGAAAAACTACGCCAACCAGCGCGGCGTGCGCATCATTGGGGATATCCCCATTTTCGTAGCACACGATAGCGCCGAAGTGTGGGCACACCCGGAATTGTTTTTCCTGGATGAACACGGCAACCCCACTGTGGTGGCCGGCGTTCCCCCGGATTATTTCTCGGCTACCGGACAACTGTGGGGCAATCCGCTCTACCGCTGGGATGTGCACGCCCAGGATGGGTACGCCTGGTGGCTGGCGCGCCTGCGTACCGTGCTGGAACTGGTGGACATCGTCCGCCTGGACCATTTCCGCGGCTTTGCAGCCTATTGGGAAATTCCCGCAGGCGAGGAGACAGCCATCAACGGGCGCTGGACACCTGGCCCTGGCGCGGCCTTCTTCACCGCCGTGGAAGCAGCGCTCGGTTCACTGCCGCTGATTGCCGAGGATTTGGGCGAAATCACCCCGGATGTGGTTGCCCTGCGAGAACAATTCCACCTGCCGGGGATGAAAATTCTGGTCTTTGCCTTCAGCGATGATGCCCGAAACCCCTTTCTGCCGCACAATTACCCCCAAAACTGTGTGGTGTACACCGGAACCCACGACAACGATACCGCCACAGGCTGGTATCAACGCGCCCCGGAAAAAGAGCGCGATTTCGCCCGCCGTTACCTGGCACGCGATGGGCATGACATCGCCTGGGATTTGATTCGCGCCGCGTGGAGTTCGGTGGCTGTGTTCAGTATCGCCCCCTTGCAAGACCTCCTCAGCCTGGATAACAGCGCCCGCATGAATTACCCCAGCCGCGCAGGCGGTAACTGGCAATGGCGCATGCCTGCTCATGCGCTCACCGAGGCATTACGGTATCGTCTGCAGGAACAAAATCGCCTGTATGGACGCACGCCTGCCACACGCAGCGCTCGCATCGGGCACCTGGAATAGCCCCTGGTAATGAGGAAACGCACCTATACCCTGCCACCTGCCAACACGTTGAGCACCTTCATGGCTGCCATCTTGCTGGCGTACGCGCTGGCACAATACGTCCACCTGCCAGTGCAAAACATGACGCTGCGCCTCCCAGGGATGTACGTCACCCTGCCCCTGAGCGTGGATACGCTGACGAACATCCTCGTAGCCGGCCTCGTAGCCAGCGGCATGGAGGGGTTGCTTCACACGCACCCAACGCGTACGACACGCCCCACTTACCTGCACTGGATGCTGCCTACCCTGAGCGCCTGGGTGTTGGGCCTCTCGTTACGCCTGCTACGCATGGAACAGATGTGGTGGGTGGGCATTCTCCTGGGAGGTGTGGTGCTCACGCTGGTTTGTGTGGCAGAATACGTGGTGCGTGACCCTGCAGACACGCTGTACCCCTGGGCTGCCACCGGCTTGACTGCGCTGGCTTTTGGGTTGCTGCTTGCCCTGGCAATGGGTTTACACGCCGCGGAAATACGCCTCTTCTGGCGCGTTCCCGCACTCGCCACAGGCACGGCGCTGGTATGCCTGCGCATCTTCCACCTGCACCTGCCCGCAACCGACATCTGGCTACCGACTTATGCGGGGATGGTACTGGCAGCCCAGGCAGCCGCTGTACTGCACTACCTGCCGCTCACTCCTGCACGGTATGGCATGACCATCCTGGCCCTGCTGTACTCTCTGTTTACCTGGATACGGGCACGCGCCAGAGGAAACACACGTCCCTGGCTGGAAGCCGCGGGCATCGCCCTTTTGCTGTTGGTAATCACCCTATGGCTGTGAAGCATCTCACACTCACGGTTCAGCACTGGCACATCATGCAGCATCATGTCCAGTCCCGTGCGCCAGAGGAAGCATGTGGTCTCCTTGCAGGCCAGGGAGCCCAGGTGACAGAGGTCTACTGTATCCCCAACGTATTACACAGCCCGGTACGCTACCGCATGGAACCACACGCCCAGGTGCGCGCGCTCCATCACATCGAAAAACAGGAGCAAACGTTGCTGGGAATCTATCACAGCCACCCTGCCGGGCCTCCCACCCCCTCCCCCACAGATGTACGCGAAGCAGCCTACCCTGGCTGCGCCTGGCTCATCTGGAGTCCCCGAACATCAGGGGGATGGCAATGTCGGGCTTTTCGCATTGCACGAAACCGTTTTCAGGCAATCCCGCTGTACCTGCAACTTCCGCAGGGAAAGCGTGTTATAGTCTCCGAAACCACTTGGCAAGGAGGAAGTAGATGACCCCCTGGTATATTCCTGCAGGCATTTTAGTGATAGCCTACCTGGTTGGCTCCATCCCCTTTGGCCTGCTCATCGTCAAAGCCACCACAGGTAAGGATGTGCGCAAAATTGAGAGCGGCCGCACCGGCGGCACCAATGCGATGCGTGCAGCCGGTTTCTGGGCCGGGTTCGCCACAGCCATCCTGGATATCCTCAAAAGCGCGTCCATGGTGCTCCTGGCACAACGCGTGATGCCAGATGCCTACTGGCTGCACGTACTGGCTCCCGTAGTCGCCGTCATTGGACACAATTACTCGATTTACCTGCCAGAACGACGTGAAGATGGCCGCTGGCGCTTACGCGGTGGCGCTGGCGGCACCCCTGCCGCCGGCGGAACCATTGGCCTATGGTGGCCAAGTGTGTTCATCATCGTCCCGATGGGCTTTGCCCTGGTGTTTGGCATTGGTTACGCATCCGTAGCCACGATGAGCATTGGCTTTACCAGCATCATCATTTTTGCCGTGCGTGCTGCACTGGGTCTCAGTCCATGGGCATACGTGTGGTATGGCGCGTTGGTAGAAGTGCTCATTTTGTGGGCGCTGCGCCCAAATATCAAACGTCTGATGAATGGCACGGAACGCATGGTAGGGTGGCGTGCCAAACGAAGGCAACAACGCCAAAATCAGGTCAACGGGCACGCGTAACCCAGGGAAAATCTCCCACAAGGGAAAACCAAACACCCCCCAAATGCACGCTTGGGGGGTGTTTTTCTGGAAGCATCTCAAAAGGGAGGCATCTAAAATTCCTCATACTCCGATTCAGCAGGTAGTACCCCAAAACGCCGCTTATACAAAGCCTTCAGATTGCGATAATGCAGCGCCGAGGCCAGTCCTCCCAGCAAAATGCGGCTTTTGCCGGCCTTCTCAACGGTAAACTCAGCCAGGTAATCCCAGGGGTATTCATACTGATGCGATTTTTCGACCTCCGCTTCAATGGCATCCAGGTACGCCAGATTGGCTTCCACGGCTGCCTCTACTTCGCCACGCAATATCACATCACCATGCCCCTGTACGACATTTTCCAGCGTCAATTCGCTAATGCGCCGCAGCGACTTGCGCAAGGCATCCATGTTGCCGTCCACAATGTAGGGTAACGGCATGAAAGCATCTCCGGCAAAGAGGACTTTGTCTTCCATCACAAATACCCCAATGCCATCCCGGCTATGACCAGGCAAGGGTATCAGGCGTAGCGTTTTCTTGCCCACCCGTAACGTCAACGTCCCGTCCCGGAAGGTCATGTGCGGGGGCACGAGATGAATCTGCCTGAACATCGGGTCTTGCTGGCGAGAAACTTCCAGCGAGGGCATGCCGCGAGAAAACAGGTAATCCCGACATTTTTTATGGGCAATGACCATCGCACCAGGGAAAAAGCAATTGCCCCAACTGTGGTCTGCGTGATAGTGGGTGTTGATGACGTATCGCACCGGCATGCCCAATTGCTGTTCGATAAAATCGCGCATTGCCAGCGTTTCCTCGGGCAAAGGAAGCGTATCAATCACCACTGCCCATTTCTGTCCGGCAATGACCCCCGCGGTAACCTGGGCATATGTTTCGCTCTGGAAAAAATACACGTTTTCTGCTATGCGTTCGTGTTGCACCATAAGAGTTCCGTATCGTATCCTGAAGTAAAGTTTTCGTCCGCTGTCTAATGTGTGTACCTGGCACAGAGGGGATGTTCTCTGCCCCACACCCGACATTTACCAGGTTCTGCCTCGGCAAACCTGTCTGGTGTACAATTTGCGTGAAGGATAGCACAAAGCAGGGTACAAAGTCAAGTTTTTCCTGCAGGGTACACGAGAATGCCATAACGGGCTGATTTATGTCCCGCGTGTGGGACGGGCATTCCAACCTACGTGCCGCTCTGCGTGCTATCAACAATTCCAAATATGGGGCAATCCATCCGCAGATGTCGCAGATTACGCCGATAGGACAGAAAAAAATCCGCGCAATCTGCGTACTCTGTGGATACCATGCAGGCAAATTGGGGATTGCTGGCGGGCTATTCGAAAAGTAGCATGCTGGCAAGTGTAGGGTTATAGTAACTGCTCAGCCCACCCGCCGGGGAATCAATTCCCCGGCTGAGGACACCAAAGTCGGGTAAACCCGACTGCTTGG
>DAOTWV010000054.1:0-2421 GCA_034435695.1 Anaerolineales bacterium
GTAGCGAAGCCATCTCCCGGCTGTATGGCACACGGAGTCACAGAGCGCACAGAGAAATCGCTTACCCACGAAAGCGCCGTCGAGACGGCGCACTCCAAAAACATGACCATCCGTATCGGCATAGACACCGGCGGGACGTTCACCGATTTCGTCGTGTACGACCCGCAAACCAACCACCTGCACACCTTCAAGGTGCCCTCCACCCCGCACGACCCGGCCGAAGCCGTGCTGCGCGGCCTGGCGCGCCTTTCCGTGGACGCCCCCGACATCGTCCACGGTACTACCGTAGCCACCAACGCCCTGCTGGAACGCAAGGGGGCGCGCACCGCCCTGCTCACCACGCGCGGCTTTCGTGACCTGCTGCGCATTGGTCGCCAGAACCGCCCTGCGCTGTACGATTTCTTCGCCAGCCCGCCCCCGCACCTGGCCGCCCTGAGCCTGGAAGTGGACGAACGCATCGGCCCAGACGGCGAAATCCTGCGCCCGCTGGATGAAAGCGCCCTGCCCGAAATCATCGCTGCCCTGCGGCGGGAGGACGTGCAATCCGTGGCGGTGTGTACCCTGTTCTCCTTCGCCAACCCGGCGCACGAGGAACGCATCGCAGCCGCACTGCGCGCCGCGGGCTTCTTCGTCAGCGCCTCGCATGAAATCTGTCCCGAATTCCGCGAATACGAGCGCGCCAGCACCACCGTCATCAACGCCAGCCTCAGCCCCGTCCTGGCGCGCTACCTGCAGCGCCTGGAAAACCTGCCCGGCCGCCTGCGGGTGATGGCCTCCAACGGCGGACTGCTCTCCCCGGCCGAGGCCGGGCGCGGCGGGGCGCGTTGTGTGCTCTCCGGGCCGGCTGGCGGCATCGTCGGCGCGCTGGCCGTCGGCGGCCAGACCACCCCGCGCCTGTTGACCTTCGACATGGGTGGCACCTCCACCGACGTGGCGCTCATTGATGGCCAACCGCGCCTGACCACCGAAGCCGAAATCGGCGGGCTGCCCATCCGCCTGCCAATGCTGGATATCCACACCATCGGCGCGGGCGGCGGCTCGATTGCGTATGCCGATGCCGGCGGCGCACTGCGCGTCGGCCCGCAATCCGCAGGCGCCGACCCTGGCCCGGCCTGCTACGGCAAAGGACAGCGCCCCACCGTCACGGATGCCAACCTGTTCCTGGGGCGCATCCTGCCGGAACACTTCCTGGGCGGCGAAATGCCGCTCTACCCGCAGCGTTCCGCCGAAGCGCTGGAGCGTCTGGGCGCGGCGCTGGGGCTGGATGCCGTCCAGACGGCGCTGGGCATCGTAGAGGTGGTCAACGAGCACATGGCGCGTGCTCTGCGGCTGATTTCAGTGGAGCGCGGCCGAGACCCGCGCCGTTTTGCGCTGCTGGCCTTCGGGGGTGCGGGCGGCCTGCATGCCGTGGCGCTGGCGCGCCGCCTGCGTATTCCTCAGGTCATCGTTCCGCCGCTGGCGGCTACGCTTTCTGCCTATGGCATGATTGCAGCGGATGAAGTTAGTGACTATGCGCAAACCATCATGCTGCGCGACACACCGCCGGCCGCCGAAATCCGGGAACACCTGCAGCCGCTGCTGGCGCGTGCCCATCACGAAATGCCCGAAGCCGAACTGTCCTGCTCGGTAGACGTGCGCTACCGCGGCCAGTCTTACGAACTCACCGTCCCCCTCTCGGCGGATTACCCGCAGACCTTCCACGCCCTGCACCAGCAGGAATTTGGCTATGCGCAAAACGATGTTCCCCTGGAAGTGGTCACCGGGCGCGTACGCGCCACGCGGCGGGTGCCTGCTCCCGTCAGAAATCCGCACCCCACAGGCAGTCCCGACCCCGCCCCCGCCCTGATGACCGTCCGCCCCATACAGTTTTCCGCTGGCCGTCTGGATACCCCCGTCTACCGCGGCGAAGACCTGCGTCCCGGCAACCGCATCTCCGGGCCGGCGCTCATCCTGCGCCGCGACACGACCATCCTGCTGCCTCCCGAAAGCCGCGCCGGGGTGGATGCGTGGGAGAATGTGGTGATTGAGACGGAGGACGGTGCTCCCTCACCCTGACCCTCGCCCTAAGGGAGAGGGAACGCCTGCCACTTGCTCTCTATCCGCTGGTTTCGATACGGCTTCGCCTACGCAACCAACGGCCACTTTTTCCCTCACCCTGGCCCTCTCCCTAAGTACCTATCCGAAAAATGCCATTTGCAGTGACACCGTAGGACAACTGCTTGCCAGTTGTCCCGCGCCCTATGCTGGCTGTAGGACAAGCAGGACGCGGATGGCGCGGATTTTCGTTGGCTTTTGCAGAGAATCCGTGTTTATCCGCGTCCAATCAAAACCGGGTATAGCGGTACTTAACCGTGGAGGCTAACCCCAAGCGTCTATCAGCGCTAAGAGAGCCTTGGATGGTCTTCCACGGCGTTTGGGTGG
>DAOTWV010000055.1:0-1660 GCA_034435695.1 Anaerolineales bacterium
AGCCGGGGAATTGATTCCCCGGCGGGTGGGCTGAGCAGGTACCGTAACTGTTTCTTAGACAACTGGCATCGTGCCAGATGGCCTATCAATCGTTTCGTTTTTTCCAAAGGATGTGATGACATGGCTCAGAATACGTCGAGTCAACCCGCTGTAACGCTTACACGGGGGATGAAATTGCTGGATGTCACCATGATTGGGGTGGGGGCCATGATTGGTGCAGGTATCTTTGGTTTGACCGGTATTGCAGCCGGACACGCTGGCCCGGTTGGCCTATTGCTGGCCTTTTTCCTCAACGGCATTGTTACCTCGTTGACTGGCCTGACATACGCCGAACTGGGAGCGGCCATTCCTGAGGCTGGTGGCGGATATCTGTGGGTGCGCGAAGGCCTTTCCCGGTTTTGGGGCTTTTTCGCCGGGTGGATTTCCTGGTTCAGCCACTCCGTGGCCTGCAGCCTGTATGCCGTAATTTTTGGCACCTTTTTCGTGGAATTGCTTAAACTGGCCGGGGTACACTTCAGTGAAGAAGCCGTGCTCTTCGGCATGAGCAGCGAAATTTTGTTGGCGAAACTGGTCACCGTACTGGCTGTGCTGGTGTTCCTGTACATCAACGTGCAGGGGGCATCTGAAACCGGTGCTGTTGGCAACGTGATTACCACCTTCAAAATTGTGGTATTGCTGAGCCTGGCAGTGTTTGGCATCGTTGCCATGGTGCAGGATGGCAGTTGGGTGCAAAATTTCGTCGCCGACCCCAGCCCCCTGCCTAATGGCATCGGTGGAGTCATCGCGGCTATGGGGCTGACCTTTGTGGCTTTCGAAGGGTATGAAATCATCGCCCAGAGTGGTGAAGAGTTGATTGACCCGGAGCGCAACCTGCCGCGGGCCATTTTCTATTCCATTGGCATTGCCGTGGCAATTTACCTCCTGGTGGGGTTTGTTTCCGTAGGCGCGCTGGTGCAAAATTCCGGCCTGCCTAACTGGCAGTACCTGGGGCAGGAAGGCGAAAAAGCCATGATTTACACCGCACAGGCCATCATGCCCTATGGCGCGCTCATCATGATTTTGGGCGGTCTGGCATCCACTACCTCGGCGTTGAACGCCACCGTGTACTCCAGTTCGCGCGTTTCCTTTGCTATGGGGCGTGGCGGCGACCTGCCACAAATCTTCAGCATCATTCACCCCACCAAGCGTACGCCACACGTCGCCATTGGCATCAGCGGCGCGCTGATTATCTTCATGGCGCTGGCCCTTCCCGTGGAAGACGTTGCCAGTGGGGCTTCGCTGACCTTCCTGGTGCTCTTCCTGCTGACCAATTTCTCTCTCATCCGGCTGCGCAAGACGCACCCTGACCTGCCGCGCGCTTTCAAGGTTCCCTTTGTCCCCTGGTTGCCCATTGCGACCATCCTGGCGCAAGGGGTGCTGGCCTATGAACTCTTCTCAGTGAGTTGGATTGCCTGGGCTGCCACCATCATCTGGACGGCAGGCGGCATTTTCCTGTATCTTCGCTGGGGCGGGCGGGAGGAAGCGGCTGCCAAAGCCGATACCATCCTGTTGGAAGAAACCATTGCCTCTCGTGAATACTCCGTCTTGCTCCCGCTTGCCAATCCAGAACAGGCCCGTCGCCTCTCTCATCTGGCCGCCATCCTGGCACGCGCGCATGAGG
>DAOTWV010000056.1:0-4118 GCA_034435695.1 Anaerolineales bacterium
ACACCAAAGTCGGGGAAACCCGACTGCATGGTGTCAGCCAGATTGCTCCGGCTTTGGCCGCTCAGCCCGACGATTTATCGTCGGGCGTGGGGGGCTGAGTTGTTGTTACAGATTATCTTGCTCTCCAGTGGTCAATCTCTTGGGGGAGAGAACAGAGGAATGACCACCGTATCCAGAATTGCCTGCCAGGTAAAGCGCTGTAATACGCGCTTGCGCAAGCCATAGGCCGCGTCGGCCTGTAAAAAGGTGTGGATGCGTGCTGCCACCTCCTGAGGGTTCCCCTGGGGGGCAAAGGTGTGGATGAACTCCGCCCCGCTCTCGTGCACGGGGGGAATATCGGCTGCGAAAACCGGCAGGCGCGCCAGCCCGGCTTCCAGCACGGGGATGCCAAAGCCTTCCCGCAAACTGGGGTAGAGCAGCAAATCGGCCATGCGGTAGAAATCGGCCACCATCTCATCCGTGACGTGCAAGGGCTGCCCGTTTTCCCCGTGCTCGTACAGGAAGAAGACGCGCCCTTCCAGGTGCTCCCGTTTGCGGAGATGTTGCAGTTCCTGGAGATAGGCCGCGTTGGACGGGTTATGCGCCCCAGGCGGGCCGGTGACCACCAGGGTGGCGCGCGGCATCCATTGCTGCAGAGCGGCGGTGACATGCAAGGCGAATTCGATGTTCTTGCGGCGCGTGATGCGCGCCGGCAGCAACATCAGGGGCGCGGCATCCCACAGGTGCAGGTGTTCCGCCAGGTGGGCGGTTTGGGGGTGTATTCCCAAAAAGGTTTGCGGGTCCACCCCTGGGGGGGCGACGGTAATCTCTTCGGGGGGCAACCCCAGCAAATCGGCCAGCATCCCCCGGCGGTGTTCGGAGACGGCCACGTAGGTGGTGTTGGGCCAGGGGGTGCGCAGCAAATCCCAGGGGAATCCCTCGTGCAGGGCGGATGTGTACAGGGCATCGCGCCAGGCGAAATCGTGACACCAGGCCAGCAGGCGGATGTCGCCGGAGGCCGCCAGGTCGTGGAGGGCGGCGGTCAGGGGCAGGTTCTTGTGCAGTGTGACGGCGTTGTGCACGATGCAGGCGCGGCTGCCGCGCAACAAGGGGGCGAGCGTCTCCCGAAGGCGCGTCCGCAGGGTCTCGAATGCGGGAGGCACGTGCCCGGCAGCCAGTTGCGCCCCGATGGCTTCTACGGCGGGGTGGCGGGAATCGACTTCCGGTACGTGGTGGAAAGTCACGCCATCATGGAAGGGCGCGCCGCGTCCGGCAATGACCTGTACCGTGAAGCCGGCGCGCTGCAACAGCCGCGCATGGTGGTAGATGGTGCTCTCCACCCCTCCCACGATGGGAGGGGCAGCGTAATGCAGTATGGCGATTTTCATAAGGGTGTGCGTTGCGTCGTTTCAGGTGGGCAGGGATGCGGCCTGCATGTCGCTGAGCAGGTAGTGCAGGCTGCGTTCCAGGCGGCGGTAGGAGTAGAAGTGTTTGCCTAGTTTGAAGTTGTGTTCCGTCATTTCCGCCACCCATGCGGGGTCGTGCAGGGCGCGGCGGGCGGCGTCCACGGCCTCCGGGGTGATGAAATCGTTGAAGCCGATGACACGGAAGCCTTTGGGCAGGATGTCCGTGCGGAAGATGTCGTATGTGCTGATGACGATGGGACGCTTGTAGTATACCGCTTCCAGGAAAGCATTGCCAAATCCCTCCACGCGGGAGGGGTAGGTAACCAAGTCGCATTCCAGGTAGGCGTCTTCCAGGCTGTAGCGTTTTTGGCCGTTGGGCAGGGTGCGGCGGTGTTCTTCGAAGTGTTCTCCGGCAAACAGCACGTTGACGCCCAGCAAATCGGCCAGTTCCTGAAGATAGGCGCGGTAGGCTTCCCCCTCGTCACCGCTGTGGTGCGAAATGAGCAGGGTGGCCGGGATATCCAGCCGGCGTACCAGTTCGATGGCGCTTTCGATGTGTTTGCGCGGCACCACGCGGGTGGGCTGCAGGATGATGGCGTGTTTCGGGGGGATGCCCAGTTGGGTGCGCATGGTGTGGCTGAACGCGTCTGGGGCCGGTGGTGGAGTGTCGAAATCCATTACGTTGGGCACGATGATGGAACTCAGGCCGGTACGCAGCGCCAGATGGCGGGCGGCATACGAGTTGATGACGACGTGCTGGATGCTGGGGACCATGGGGGGAAACGCGCCGTACTGGTAATCGCCAGCCGCACTGACTTTGAAGCGGCTGCGTTCCCAGGCGAAATCGTGGTGATGGGCAATGGTGGGGATGGATGTCTCGGTGATGACCTCCGTGAGCGCCAGTCCCAGAGGAATGTTCATGGGAATGGATAGCGCGTTTTCGGCTATGAGGATATGGATGTCAAAACGCTTGAGGAAGCGGTACAGGTGTTCTTTGAGCATACGGCGCAAAGAGTGCACGCGTCCGCTGGTTTCCGAAGAGCGCTGGTAGTCATCGAACAGGTCTCTGGTAATGTCCAGGATTTCAGGGTGTTGGAAGTGGGCTTCGGGCACGACATAACTGCGCTCCGCGGGGCGGTTGCACTCGCCGGCGAAGTAAAAACATTCGTGTCCCATACCTTGCAGCACATGCGCCCACTTGGCGCTTTCCAGCGAGACGCCGTCGGTGCCGGCAAAACGGGTGGAGACAAAACCGATATTCATGGCATACCTCCAGGGGGCAATGGGCGCGCTTGCTCAGGAGAAATCGGCCAGCAGGGCGCGCAACTTGTCTTCCAGGACTTCCAGGGAAAAGTGTTCGCGGGCAATTTCGAAATTCTTGCGTGTGATGCGCTGTACTTCTGACGGGTCAGCCAGCAGGTCGCGGGTGCGCTGGATGGCTTCCTCGCTGACGTATCCATCCAGGGTGATGAATTCGAATCCCAGGGGTTCGATATCGGCCACGAAGACGGGGTAGCGGTTGACGACAGTAGGGCGCTGGAAGTACACGGCCTCCAGCAAGCCATTGCCAAAGCCTTCGTAGATGCTGGGATAGGTGACCAAATCGGCGTGGGGGTAGGCGTCCCACAAACTGTAAACTTTGCGGCCGTTGTTGCTGCGGTGTGCATGGAAGAGGTCGTCTACCAGGCGCAGGTGTACGCCCATGAGGCGCGCCTCGCGGTGCAGCCAGTGCCAGTACTCTTGGCCTTCGTCGTTGGCGCTATGGGTGATGAACAGGCGGGCGCCGTGATTTCCCAGCCGGGCGACCAGTTCCAGCGCCATTTCGATGCCTTTACGGCGGATGACGCGGGTGGGCTGCAAGATGAAAATTTCCCCGTCTCGCAAACCCAGCGTGGAGCGCACATCCCGATTGAAGGCGTCGATACCGGGCGGCGGCGTGCCGAAGTCATGCACGTTGGGGATGACCACGGATTCGATGCCGCGGCGCACCTTCAAGCGTTGCTGCGCTATGCTGTTGATGGTCACGTGCCGGATGGTTGGTAACTGCGCCGGGAAGGTGGTATCCAGCAATTTGAGCAGGCGGTTGGTCTGGTAGCGCTCGCGTTCCCAGAAGAAATCGTGGTGGTGTGCAATGGTGGGGATGCCCAACTCGGCAATCAGGCCGGTGAGACACACGCCCAGGGGCAGATTCATCGGTATGGTGAGCGCGTTCTGTACGATGAGCAGGTCAATGCGATTGGTGCGCAAAAAAGCGCGCAATGGGGCGCGCAGATTATCGGCTTCTTCGTAAATCTGGTCAATCAGCCCTTCGATGTCTACCTGTGTACGGGCATCGAAGGCGTGGCGCGTCAATTGCCAGATGGCTTCGTGAGCAAAATGCAACTTGGGGATGCGGGTACCCGCTGCCGCGTAGCCGCTCAATTCTCCAGCGCAGTAGAACACTTCGTGTCCCATGCGCTGGAGCACTCTGCTCCATTTTTCTACCTCCAGGGAAACGCCATCAGTGCCGCTCAGGCGGGTGGAAACAATACCAATGCGCATGAAAAAAATACCTCACTTTACAGGTGTGTGCCTTTCAGTATAGCCCAAAACAGGCTGAGAACGCCCGTCGAACTTGAAAGCGAGGTGCATTTTACCCCTTAACGCCTCCCGCGGTAAGACCTGCTTTGGGAATACCCCAAAAGCAAAAAGCCGCGCTAAGAATTTTTAGCACGGCCTTCCTGGTGCGCCCGC
>DAOTWV010000057.1:0-2619 GCA_034435695.1 Anaerolineales bacterium
CGAGCGCCGCAACTTCCTGCTCCTGTTCGACACCCCCGACCAGGCCGAAGGCATGCGCGCCTTCCTGGAAAAGCGCCCGCCGAAGTGGAAGATGGACGATTGACGATGGACGATGGACCGTCCACCGTCCACCGTCTACCGTCCACCGTCTACCATCCACCGTCTACCGTCCACCGTCCATTGACCACCGCGGCGGCCGCTTCTCCCGCAGCGAATCCAGCCCTTCACGTACATCCGGGCCGCGAAAACCCAGGAATTCCAGCGCCAGCGAGGCATCGAAAGCCGGGCCGGCCATGCGCAGCCAGTTGTTGAGGGCGTACTTCGTCCAGCGCAGCGCGGCGGGAGCGCCCCCCGCCAGTTTGACGGCGATTTCCAGCGCCCGCGGGTACACCTGCGCCGCCGGAATCGCCAGCGAGACCATCCCCATCGCCTCGGCCTGTGCGCCGGAGATGGGTTCGTTCAGCAGCAGGTGGTATTTGGCCTTCGCCAACCCCATCAACAGCGGCCAGACCATCACGGCATGGTCGCCGGCGGCCACCCCCAGGCGGGTGTGCCCGTCCAGCAGGCGGGCGTCCTCGGCAGCCACGGAGATATCGGCCAGCAGCGCCACCGCCAGCCCCGCACCCACCGCCACCCCCTCGATGGCGGCCACCACGGGTTTGTCGCAGTTCACCAGGTTGTACACCAGGTCACGCGCCTCCTGCCAGACGCGCACCAGCACGGCGTAATCCTCCACCATCTGCTCGATGAGGTCGAAACTGCCGCCCGCTGAGAATTGCCCCTCCGCCCCGCACACCAGCACGGCGCGCGTTTGCGGGTCGGCATTCACCACCGGCCACACCTGCGCCAGGTGACGGTGCATAGCGGCATCCACGGCGTTCAGGCGCCGCGGATTGCGCAACTGAATCTGCAGCACCCCCTCCGCCGGGCGAGAAAAGCCCAGCGTCTCGAATTTCTGATAGCCTTCCATCATTCTCTCCTTTCGGTACGTGGTACGTCGTACGTGGTACATGGTACGTGGTACGTGGTACGCCGTACGTGATACTCCCGCATTCTACTATGCCTTTCCTCGTCACCCCACAATCCCTGCATATCGGCGTCATCGGCGCGGGCACGATGGGCAGCGGCATCGCCCTGAGCGCCCTGTACCAGGCCATCCCCGTCACGCTGTACGATGTGGATGCGCCCACGCTGGAACGCGCCCACGCCTACCTGGAAAAATTCCTGACCCGCAAGGGCAAACAGGCGCACCTGCAAAGTCTGACCCGCACACAGGATTTCAGCGCGCTGGCGGCCTGCAACCTGGTCATCGAAGCCGCGCCGGAGAAACTGGAACTCAAGCGGGACCTGTTCGCACAACTGGATGCGCTCTGCCCGCCGCCGGCCATCCTGGCGACAAACACCAGCACGCTCTCGGTCACCGCCATCGCGGCTGCCTGCCAGCACCCGCAGCGCGTGGTCGGGATGCACTTCTTCAACCCCGCCCCCGTCCTGCCGCTGGTGGAAGTGGTGCGCGGCGCGCAAACCGACGAGGAGAGCCTGCAAACTGCGCTGCGCACCGCCGAATTGCTGCAAAAGACCCCCGTGGTGGCGCGCGACCGGCCGGGCTTCATCGTCAACCGGGTGGCGCGGCCGTTCTACGGCGAGGCGCTGCGCCTGCTGGGCGAGGGGGCTGCCTCGCACGAAGTCATCGACCAGGTGATGAAATCCGCTGGATTCCGCATGGGGCCATTCGAGTTGATGGATTTGATTGGCATCGACATCAACTTCGCCGCCATGCGCTCCATGTGGGAGCAGACCTGGGGCGAGGCGCGCTACCGTCCGCATCCCATTCAGCGCCAGATGGTGGCACAGGGGCACCTGGGACGAAAAACAGGACGCGGTTTTTACACCTACCCATCAGAACAGGCCACCCCGCCCGCGCCCCGCAGGGTTTCGCGCCCCATCCGTCTGGGGTTTACGCCGGGGACGCGGGGGGTGCAGGACTGGCTTCGGGGGTGCGGCTGCGCCCTGCAAACGGAACCCATCCCGTGGGTGCCGGCGGCCTTCCTGGCCTGCGAGGATACGTACACCCTGCGGGAGATGACGGCACAATGGGATGCCGCCCTGCCCCCGGAAGCGCCCATCTTCATCCCCGCGGCCACCACCACGCTGTATCAGGCCATCCCCTGGGTGCAGCATCCCCAACGGCTGGTGGGCTACGATAACCTGTTCGCCGGCGCGGGAAAGGCGCTTACGCTGGCAAAGCACGCCGGCAGCGACCCGGCGGTCTTGCAAACGGCGGAGAATATCGTGCGCTCGATGGAGAGAGAACCGGTATGGGTGGAGGACACGCCCGCGCTGGTGTTGCCGCGCATCATCGCCATGCTCGCCAACGAGGCCGCCTTCGCCGTGCAGGAAGGCGTGGCCTCCCCGCAGGAGATTGACCTCGCCATGCGCCTGGGCGTCAACTACCCCAAAGGCCCGCTGGCCTGGGCGGCGGAAATCGGCCACGCGCGCATCCTGGCCGTGCTCGACCACCTGTGGAACGAATACCGCGAGGAGCGCTACCGCGCCTGCATCTGGCTGCGCAAGGCTGCCGCGCGGACGACGGACGACGGATGACGGACGACAGACGAC
>DAOTWV010000058.1:0-6422 GCA_034435695.1 Anaerolineales bacterium
GGCATCCATTTGCGTGGCCGTAACTTTCAATCGCATGGCGCACCTCCTTTGGAGAACAGGACGAGAGACCTCATCTGAGGAAGTACTAAAACGTCGTTGGTGAATCGTGGTATGGCCTGGCACAACGGAACGCAGATACCGCAGATTTGACGCAGATTCTCGCAGATACGGCCAACGAAGCCGCGAAAACCAACATAACCAGCGGATATCAGCGGCACCAGCGTTATCAGCGTTCTACTTCCCAACATATCTTTAGTGCTATTGACCTGCCGGGAAATACTCCGATGAACCGGATGGAGAGGTACTGAAATGGCTACCGTTTTCATGAAATGGCTGGAAACCAGCCCAGAAAAGTACGACCGTGGTATCCAGTTACTCACATTGGGGCGGCTGCAGAAACTCAAGCAGGTCCTTGCGGCGCGCTATGTGCATCCCGGTATGCAGGTACTGGAGATTGGCTGTGGAACGGGGGAACTGACCGCGCTGATGGCGGCACGCGGGGCGCAAGTCACTGGTGTGGATGTCTCTCCTGCCATGCTTGGGGTAGCACAGAAGAAACTGCAAGCCGAAATACAAACGGGGCAGGTGGAACTGCATCTGATGGATGCCAGCATGGTTGCGGAACGTCTGCCAGAACACACCTTCGATTTGATTGTTTCCACGCTGGTCTTCAGCGAACTCCCCCTCGAGGAGCAGCGTTATGTGCTGGAGGCCTGCGTCCGTCTGCTCAAGCCCGGTGGACGCCTGCTGATTGCCGACGAGGTCATTCCCGCGGGATTCCTGCCCCGCTTGTTGTACTACCTCGTCCGCCTGCCGCTTGTCTTGTTGACGTGGCTGCTGACCCGCGCCACCACCCGCTCCCTGCGAGATTTCGAGACCACCCTTGCCGAAAGCGGGTTTTCTGCCCGGCGGGCTGTTGTCTATCTGGGCGGCAGCCTGGTGCTGTACCATGCCAGACCACAGACCGCAGACAACAGACTACAGGATGCCGCCCGCAGCCTGTCCATTCCCCGTCTGCGTCACCGCGTCACTCCAAAGACCCTCCTGACCGACCTGTGGTGCCTGTTCTTTCGCATCCTCCCGCCCTACCCCAAATGCAAGACCGGCCTGTACGCCATCGGCCAGCCCGACCGAAAATCCCCCGTGCTGGTGACCGGCAACTTCGACCTGACCGTGCGGCGGGTGGTCAAAGCCCTGGATGGTAAAGTGGACTGCTACCTGCTTGTGGCCGATTCCGCTGGTATCAATGTGTGGTGTGCGGCTGGCGGGGGCTACTTCACCGCCGAAAAGGTCATCGCGGCCTTCAAGACCTATCGCGTGGCTGAAATGGTAGACCACCACGCGCTGATTCTGCCCCAACTGTGCGCCAACGGTGTGAATGGCTGGAAAATTCGCCAGGAAACCGGTTGGGGCGTACACTGGGGGCCGGTAAAAGCGAAAGACATCCCGGCATATCTGGCCGGGCATCGCAAAAAAACCGACGCCATGCGCTGGGTGGATTTTCCGCTCAAAGACCGCCTGGAGATGGTCACCGTCACGCTGGGATTCTACGCCTTGATGATTCTGCTGCCCATCTTCATCTGGTGGCGGCACCTGTTTTGGCCAGTCACTGTTGCGTTACTGGGACTCTCCTATTTCTATGCCATCGTCCATCCCTGGCTGCCGGGACGTGACGGGCTATGGAAGAGCATCCCCCTGAGTTTGATTGCGCTGACTGGTCTGTGGGCGTATTCGATTCTCATTGCCCCCCTCTCCCCCCAGCAATTCATCAACTGGTCGCTTGGGCTGATTGGTCTCTCGGTCTTCACCGGCGGCGAATTGCAGGGCATGTCCCCCCTGATGCGCGGCGAGCAAGCCAATTGGGGTGTGGAGATAGTGATTGGGGCTGTTCTGGCGGTGGTGTATGTATTGGTGGCTCATGGTTAATGATTCCTGACACGCCTATTAGCCATTAGCCAGCAGTCACATCTCTCGCGGCCCCGACCTGCAAGTTGTCCTAACCGAGTATGACGAACTCTGCCGCATCCTCAACGCCAGTATCCAGACCACCCAAAAGCGCCTCCGCCGCCATTAGCAATTAGCCATTAGCAATTAGCCATTAGCCATGCCTACCTTCACCGAATCCCTCCTCGAACACCTGGAAATCGCCAAAACCCTGCGTTACCTGGAAATTCACTTCGACCCTGAAAAATGCACAGGCGTATATCAGTGCTACGAAGTCTGCCCCATTGGCTGCTGGACACCAGATAGAGCAAATCGCACCGTGATTTTCCACGATGGCGAGAAATGTATCGCCTGTGGGGCTTGCGTACTGCAGTGCCCTGAAGGTGCCATAGAATTACGCCCGCGGAAATGAGATACTCACTGGATGATGACCGGAATAGCGGTGATGAAAACCGCCCGGTACGTCCAGTGCGAGGAAAGTGTTGCGTTTCCGCGCCGCCCCCCCAGGAAATGGATATAAGTTCCCAAAGACACGATAGCCGTATCCATCCCAGGGGATTGAGGGGGCGCTTCTATTGGCTGCCAGACGTTTTCGGTTGCGTTGAAAACCCACCCTTGGGCAGTGTCTTCATCCAGTACGAAAACATGCAGCAGGTCGGCAATTACCGTAGCCCGGACTTGTGTGCCAGAGGCAGGTACATCCAGTAGAGGCTGCCAGGGCGCGCCTGCAGTGGTTTGGCGATACGGCAGATAGAGTTCGTGGGAGGACAGTGTTCCCTCAGCATTTTGTCCCCCCAACAAGTGGATGCCTACCGTCGTAACCACCGCACTGGCATCGGCCCGAGGAACACGCAAAGGAGGCAATGCGCTCCACTGGTCATCTTGTGGGTCATAACGCAATGCAATGTCCAGGTAAGATTTCCCGTCCCAGCCGCCGAACAGGTACAGGCGGCCTTCGTAGGCGGTGAGCGCACAGCGACTCAGCGGAACGGGCAGGGAAGCCGCAGATTCCCAGGTTCCTTGCAGCGGGTTGAAGACCTGCACCTGGGCGTGGACTTCCCCTGAGGCGCGCAGACCACCCACAAGGTAGATTTTTTCCCCCAGGAGCGCCGCGCAGCCTCCGGTAAACGGTTGAGGAGCAGGAGGCAGCGCTTCCCATGTCGTTTCATTTGGTCGCAGAAAATAACCATCCTGAAATGCCTGGCTGCTATCCTGCCCACCAAACAGATAAATGCGGTTGGCGTACACCACGGGTATCATCCCCCAGCGGGAAACCGGCAACGGAGGCTGCTCTTGCCAGCGAGTTAATTCCTCGCCAGCCACCACCTGAGGAGATTGCGCCGGCGTGCGCTGCGGTTTCAACAAGGCGCTACCCATGATGCCGCCGGCCACCAGGGCCAACGCCAGCATAGCCATTGCCAGAATCCACCACAGACGACGCGGAGCAGCGGGAGCGGCTTGCTGTACATCCGCTGTTTCCTGCACCTCTGCAGCGACTCTTGCCTCGGGTGCCGCATCCGCAGGGCTTTGCGCATCGGATATGCCCTGCGATTCCACATCCACCAGGCCATGTTGCAAAGCCCACATAATGGCTTCGGTGCGAGAACCGACCTCGATTTTGGCATAGATGTTCCGTAAATGCACCTTGACAGTGTTGGGGCTGATGACCAGCCGGGCGGCAATCTCTTTGTTGGAAGCGCCGGTAGCAAGCAAGCACAAGACTTCCTGTTCGCGTTTACTGAGAGAGGCTTTGATGTCATCCATGAGTTGGTGAGGCACTCCTGATAGGTACGGTGCGCTTTACAGCACACAGTGAACTTCCTGCGATTATACCCCGTATGCACCGCAGGCTCGCCCCGAACAACCCTTTTCTTCCAACGGCATGTTGTGATTGCTGGCTATTCCTTGACAAGATTTTCAGACGGGAGTATCCTTGCCCTGAAAGTTGACTGACCGGTCAGTTATCAGGAGTATTCCCATGAAAAAACCACCCCGCGGGCTGGCTGCCATCCCCTGGCGGCTGCCCATCTGGCTCTACCGCCTGCATCTCGGCTGGCTGCTTGGACAGCGCTTCATGCTGCTCACACACATTGGACGCAAAAGCGGCCTGCCGCGACAGGCGGTTATCGAAGTGGTGCACCACGACCCGCAAACCCGCACCTGGTACGCCGCTTCGGGATTTGGCGAAAAATCACATTGGTACCGTAACATCATGAAAACCCCACAGGTGACTCTGCAAATTGGGCAGCGAACAGTGCATGCCACCGCGCAGAGACTAAACGTAGAGACCGCCGAAGCCATCTTGCGCAAATACGCCCAAAAGCACCCCGCTGCCCTGCGCGAACTGGGCAAAATCATCGGCCTGCCCTACGACGGCACCCCAGAAAGCCTGCACCACATGGCGGAAACCCTGCCCGTCATCGCCTTCACCGAGAAGGATGCATGACGCCGGGGCTGCTTTTCTCCTGTCCTGTTTTCACACGTTCACACTATCGGAGGCTTCTCATGACAATCGTATGGCTCATCCTCGCAATGGTCGTTCTTGGCCTGCTCGTTGGCTTCATCGCCGGTTTCATCTGGAAAGACAACCGGCCTATCGGCGTGCGCGGTGATTACATCGCCGCTGTGCTGACCACCGTCATCGTTGGCTTGCTCGATTACTACGTCATCCCGGCCATGGGCTTCAGCAACACCCTGCGCTGGGTAGGCGTGAGCACCGAACCATGGATTAGCGCCCTGCTGGTCTTGTGGCTCATCCGCTACGCCAAACGCTAACCGGAAGGGGGCGGTGCGGCCTCATCTCCGTGCCGCCCACCTGCACACTTTCCTCCTTCGAAATCTGCCCATGCCCATCATCTCCACGCACTCCCTCACGCGCACCTTCCGTAAAACTCGCGCCGTAGACGGGCTGACGCTCGACATCGAGGCCGGTGAACTCTTCGGCCTGGTCGGCCCGGACGGCGCTGGCAAGACCACCACCCTGCGCCTGCTGGCCGGCTTGCTCGACATCACAGAAGGCGAAGCCCGCGTCCTCGATTACGACCTGAAGAGCCAGTCCGAGGCCGTCAAAAAGCATATCGGCTACATGGCGCAGCGCTTCAGCCTGTATGGCGAACTCTCTGTAGACGAAAACCTGCAATTCTTCGCCGAAATCTTCGACGTGCCGCCCCACGTGCGCCGCGAGCGCAGTGAGCGTCTGCTGGCCTTCGCCGGTCTGACCGAATTCCGTGACCGCAGAGCCGCCAAACTCTCCGGCGGCATGCAAAAGAAACTGGCGCTGGCCTGCACCCTCATCCACCAGCCCGAAATTCTGCTGCTCGACGAACCCACCACCGGGGTAGACCCCATCGCCCGCCGCGAATTCTGGAACATCCTGACCGAACTGCATCTGCAAGGCACCACCATCATCGTCAGCACCCCCTACATGGACGAGGCCGACCGCTGTTCGCGCGTCGGGTTGATGTACGCCGGCAAACTGGTCGCCTGCGCGCCCCCGCGTGCAATCCGCGCCAGTTTGAACGCCGAGGTAGTCGAGATTCATGCCGCAGACTGGCGCGCCGCCCGCGAGATTGTCGTCACCCTCCCCGGCGTGCGCGAGGTGCAAACGTACGGAGAAGCCCTGCATGCCCTGGTGGACGATGCCGCCCGCCGTGAAAAGGACATCGCCCGTGCCCTCAAGAAGCACAAACTGGCGGTGCAGAGCATCCGCAGCACCACCCCGCGCATGGAAGAGGCCTTCATTTCCATCATTCGTCAGATTGAAGCAGAAAGCGAGACAACTGCATGAAACACACCCTGGCTGTTGCCCGCAAAGAAGTGCACCACATTTTGCGCGACCGCAGTACCCTCTTTCTGGTGCTCTTCACCCCCACGCTGCTGCTGCTCTTCTTCTCCTACGCGCTTACCGTGGACATTCAGCACGTGGAAATTGCCGTGCTGGACCATGACCGCAGCCCGGCTTCGCAGCGCTTCATCCAGCAAATCACCGCCGGCAGCGACCTGGACCTGTACGCGCAGGTGGACACCTTCGACGAACTCGACCGCCTGCTGATTGAAGGCAAAATCAAAGCCGCGGTAATCATCGGCCCTGAATTTAGCCGCGACCTGCTGGCGCTGCGCGGCACGCCTCTGCAAGTGCTGATTGACGGCACCGAACCGGAGAGCGGCGGTTTCGCCGTAGACCACATCGCCCGCCGCGCCGAAACTTTCGTCACCGAGGCCCTGGGGACACAGTTAGCCGCGCAAGGGCTGAGCGCCGCGGCGCTCTCCCCGCTGGATATTCGTGTACGCGCCTGGTTCAATCCCGGTCTCAAGCCGCGCAACGATATCATCCCCGGCCTGATGTCCATGGTACTGGGCATGCCTGCGCTTTCGGTCGCCCTGGCAATCGCCCATGAGCGTGAACACGGTACCCTGGAACAACTGATGGCCACCCCCATCGGCCGCGCCGAACTACTGGTCGGCAAGATGCTGCCCTA
>DAOTWV010000059.1:0-15194 GCA_034435695.1 Anaerolineales bacterium
CACACACCCTGTATCACAACCTGCTCAGGACTTGCCATTCCTTCTCAGGCTCGTGCTACACTTTCAAACAAAGAGGAGACTATGTTACTAACCATTCATGCTGTCGAAAAAAGTCAGGGGTTCGTTCCCCTGTTGCTGGTCATTGCATTGGCCTTTCTGGTTCCCATTTTGCTTTCCCGCTTCCGCTCCCTCCCCGTGGTGGTAGGAGAAATCCTGGCAGGCGTCATCATAGGGCCATCGCTGTTCAACATACTGGAGCACTCCCTGACCCTGGATTTCCTTGGCGATATCGGTCTGGCTTTTCTGATGTTCCTGGCCGGCCTGGAAATCGACCTGGAAACCATCCTGCCAAAACAGGATAGCGAACCGCGTCCCAACTACCTGCGGCAGGCTGGCGTGGTTTACTTTTTTACCCTCCTGCTGGCGCTGCCAGCCGCATACCTGCTGCAAGGCATTGGATTACAAGCCAACCCCCTGCTGCTGGTGTTCGTTTTGAGCGCCACGTCTCTGGGCGTGTTGCTTCCCATCCTCAAAGAACGAGATTTGTTGCCGCGTCCTTTTGGGCAGATGGTCTTCATCAGCGCCACCCTGGCCGATTTCCTGACCGTGCTGCTCTTCACGGTGTACATTCTCACCAGCGAAAATGGCTTTACGGTGGAAATTTTTTCCGTGGGGCTGCTGTTCCTGGTCTTTTTAGTGGTCATGCGTCTCGCACCCCCGCTTGTGCGCCTGAAACCCGTAGAACGCGTCTTCGAAGAACTGTCCCGCGCTACCGTACAAATCAAGGTGCGCGGTGCCATCGCCATCATGCTGGCTTTTGTGGTGCTGGCCGAAGCAGTCAATGCCGAACTCATTTTGGGAGCCTTCCTGGCTGGTGTCGTCATTTCGTGGCTGCGCTCCCCCGATGACACCGGTTTGTTGCACAACCTGGAAGCCTTTGGGTTTGGTTTCTTCATCCCCATTTTCTTCATCCTGGTCGGCGCCGATTTGGACTTGCGTGCTCTCTTCGCCCAACCGCGCTACCTGCTCATCCTGCCTGTACTGCTGGTGGTCTCCATCCTGGTCAAGGGGCTGCCCATGTTCCTGCTCAGGGGGCAATTCTCCTGGCGCGAAATGCTCAGCAGCGGATTCTTGCTCAACACGCACCTTTCCCTGGAAATCGCGGTGGTGGTGATTGGAGAACGCGTCGGCCTGGTGGATACCGCAACCAGCGCGCTCATCATCCTGTTCTCGGCGCTCACGGTAGTGCTCATGCCTTTGGTGTTTGGCGCCCTGCAACCGGAAACACCCCACCACAAGCACACCTGGAAATTGCTCTACGGTCAGGGACAAACAACGCGTCAGGTAGCCGAAGTGCTGCGCGCCCATGGTGACGAGGTACGTTTACTCCCCGCAGACCCCTCTCAGACCGCAGCCTTGACACAGGCCGGCTATCCCGTCATCCAGCCCCAGGAACCACACACCCCTTTCACCGACCTGGATGTGCAGGAAATCGAAACCCTGTTGCTGCTCGATGGTTCCGACCAACAAAAACTGGAAATCGCCCGACAGGCGCGCCAGGCCGGCATTACGGACATTGTTGTCCAACTGGACGCCCCAGCCTTGCTCCCTGAGTTTCAGGCCCTGAACGCGCAGGTCTACCTGCCTGGCACGCGCCACGTCACCATGCTCACCCTCATGGCACGTAACCCCGACTTGCTTACCCTGCTCGAATCCACGCAGGACGACCGCGATGTGCGTGAAGTCACCCTGCACAACCGCACACTGGCCGGTAAGACGCTCCGCAGTCTGCACCTGCCTGCAGATTGCCTGGTGCTCTCCCTGCGGCGCGATGACCACATCATCATTCCACGCGGCGATATGCGCCTGCAATACGGTGACCGCCTCACCCTGCTGGGCAAACTGGACGTTCTCACTGCCGTGCATGCCTGGCTGGAAGGGGATGCGCCTGCACCAACCCACAGCATTCCATCTATCAACGTGTAACTGCGCCTCGTGTCCCCCTCATTGCGTCCCTACCTGGCCTTACTCATCGGCGTAATGTCGCTGGGCTTTTCGGCCCTGTTCGTGCGCTGGGCACATGCCCCCGGTGCGGTCACTGCCATGTACCGCACCGGTATCGCCACCCTGGTCGTCACACCGCTTTTTTTACGTCGCAGGCCGCGGCTACACCACCTGAAGTACCCCATCATCGGCGGGGCGTTCACCGCCCTGGACCTCGCACTGTGGAATGCGGGCATCAACCGTACCACAGCAGGGACGGCTACCCTCCTGGGGAACACCGCTCCTCTGTGGGTGGCGCTCTACGCCCTCATTTTCTTCAAGGAAAACCTGCGGGGACGCTTCTGGCTGGGCCTGGCGCTCACTCTGACGGGCAGCGTCATCGTGCTGGGCACCGATTTTCTGCATCATCCCGTCTTTGGCATCGGCGACCTGATGGCACTCAGCGCCGGTGTGTTTTACGCCGGATACTACCTGGTTACCCAGCGGGGACGCGAACACATGAACACCCTGGAATACATGTGGTGGATGGGCGCATCCTGCACCCTCATGCTGCTGGCGCTGAACCTGGGATTGGATTACCCCATCTTTGCCTATCCTCCCGCCTCCTTCCTGGCCTTTCTCGGAGCAGGATTGGTCACCCAACTGGGCGGCTACTTCACGATGGGGTACGCGCTGGGGCACCTCCCTGCAACGGTGGTCGCCCCCACCATGATTGCCCAACCGCTGCTCACGACCTTATTGGCGATTCCGCTCCTTGGAGAAATACCGCACCCCTGGCAATGGTTCGGCGGCGCCGCGGTGCTGAGCGGCATCGTAATCGTGCACCGCAACCGCGCCCAGGGATGATACAATGTGCCCATGGATTTATTCGACCATGCCGTCCAGGACGACCTGAAACGCAGCGCCCCGCTGGCGGCGCGCATGCGGCCGCGCACGCTGGAGGAGTACATCGGGCAGGAACACATCCTGGCGCCCGGCAAACTGCTGCGCCGCGCCATCGAAGCCGACCGCCTGTTCTCCTCCATCATCCTGTGGGGGCCGCCCGGCAGCGGCAAGACCACCCTGGCACAGGTAATTGCCAGCCACACGCGCGCCCACTTCGAAACCATTTCGGCTGTGCTCAGCGGAGTGGCCGAGTTGCGCCGCGTCATCAAGGAAGCCCAGGAACGCCGCAAGTACCACCATCAGCGCACCATCCTGTTCGTGGATGAGGTCCACCGCTGGAACAAAGCCCAGCAGGATGCCCTCTTGCCGCACGTGGAAAACGGCACGGTGCTGCTGATTGGCGCGACTACCGAGAACCCGTACTTCGAGGTCAATTCGGCGCTGGTTTCACGCTCGCGCATCTTCCAGTTGTACCCCTTGCAGCCGGAACACGTCCACACGTTGCTGGAGCGCGCCCTGCACGACCCGCAGCGCGGCTACGGCCAGCGCAACATCCAGGCCGATGAAGAGGCGCTGGCGCACCTGGTGGAAGTGGCCGGCGGTGACGCCCGCAACGCCCTCAACGCCCTCGAACTGGCCGTCGAATCCACGCCGCCGGATGAAAACGGGGTCATCCACATCACCCTCGAGGTGGCGCAGGAATCCATCCAGCGGCGCGCCGTGCTGTACGACAAGGACGGCGACGCCCACTACGATACCATCAGCGCCTTTATCAAATCGGTGCGCGGCTCCGACCCGGATGCGGCGCTCTACTGGCTGGCGAAGATGCTCTACGCCGGCGAAGACCCGCGCTTCATCATCCGCCGCCTGCTCATCCTGGCCGCCGAAGACATCGGCCTGGCCGACCCGCAGGGGCTGGTAGTCGCCAATGCCGCCGCACAGGCCTTCGAGTACATCGGCCTGCCGGAGGGCATCTTCCCGATTGTGGAAGCCACGCTCTACCTGGCAACCGCGCCCAAATCCAACAGCGCCACGCACTATTTCAAGGCCGTGCAACTGCTCGAACAGCGCGGCAAAGCCGAAGTCCCCACCCACCTGAAGGATGCCAGCCGCGATGGCAAAGCCCTGGGACACGGCAAAGACTACCAGTACCCGCACGACGACCCGCAGCATTTCCTGCCGCAGCAATACCTGCCGCGTGACCTGCTGGGCACCTACTTTTACCGTCCCAGTGGACAGGGCTACGAAAGCGAAGTCGCCGCCCGCCTGCAACGCTGGCGTGAAGCCCAACGCCGCGCCCTGCACATCGAACAAACCACCGAAATCCCTGACCTCTCGGAAGAAGAAATCAAAGCCATGAAAAAGAAGTAGGTGGCAGGTGGCAGGTATCAGGTGTCAGGTGCCAGGTGTCAGGTGCCAGGTGTCAGGTGCCAGGTGTCAGGTGCCAGGTGCCAGGTTTCAGGTGCCAGGTTTCAGGTGTCAGGTTTCAGGTGTCAGGTTTCAGGTGTCAGGTTTCAGCGTTAGCCATTAGCCATTAGCCATTAACCATGCCCACCATCCTCCTCATCCGCCACGGCGAAAACGAATACGTCAAAAAAGGGCGTCTGGCTGGCCGCCTGCCGGGTGTACATCTGAACGAAACCGGACGCGCCCAGGCCGCCGCGCTGGCCGAGGCTTTGCGCGGACTGCCCATCCAGGCCGTGTACAGCAGCCCGCTGGAACGCACCCTGGAAACCGCCGCCCCCATCGCCGAAGCCCTGGAACAGCAAGTCCGCCCTCTCGATGGCCTGCTGGAAGTGGATTTTGGCACATGGCAGGACAAAACCCTCAAATCCCTGCGCCGCCGCAAACTATGGCGTACCGTCCAGGGGAACCCGGCGCGTATGCGCTTCCCGGAAGGCGAAACCTTTGCCCAGGCGCAGCAGCGCATCGTCACCGCCCTGGAAAGCCTCGCTCAACAGCACCCCGACCCCAAAACGCTGCTGGTTTGCGTCTCCCACAGCGACCTCATCAAACTGGCCGCTGCCTACTACCTCGGCCTGCCGCTCGACCTCTTTCAGCGGCTGCACGTCTCCCCGGCATCCATCACCGCCCTGCACCTGCCCCCCGAAGGCGGCGCATCCCTGCTGGCGCTCAACTACCGCCTGGACTGGCTGGAAGCCCTGCGCGCCATGCTCGCATCTCATCCCGACAAAAAACACTCCTGACCGCTCCGCAGAGTACGCAATTTTTCATCCATGTTCATTCGTGAACATTCGTGTCTATTCGTGTAATTCGTGAACATTCGTGTCTATTCGTGAACATTCGTGTCTATTCGTGGACATTCGTGTAATTCGTGGACATTCGTGAACATTCGTGGACATTCGTGGAACAATCTCATGCCAAAAATAATCGAACTCCTCACCGACCATCTGACCACCGACGCCATCGGACAACCCGGCAAGCGCGTCTTCTACCTGCACGGCTGGCAGGGTGCGCGAATCGTCACCCTCATCGTGGAAAAAATCCAGGTACAATCGCTGGCCATCGCCATCGAACAATTCCTGACCGAAATCCAGCAGGAATACCCGCACCTGCCGGAAGCCTCCCCGGCCTACGACGAAGCCCGTATGCGCATCACCCCTCCCGTAGACCCGCTCTTCCGCGTCGGCGAAATCAACCTGGGCTACCGCGCTGAGGATGACCGCATCCTGCTGCAAGCCGCCGAACTGCTCCCCGAAGGCGCAGACCCCGAAGAACAGCAAATCGTGCGCTTCTGGTGCAGCCGCGACCAGATTCGCGCCCTGGCGCATTGGGGCACCGAAGTCGCCTCGCGGGGGCGTCCCATCTGCCCCCAATGCGGCGCGCCCATAGACCCGGAAGGGCACCTGTGCCCCAAAAAGAACGGCCACCCGCCCAAAGAGCAGTAACCGCCGCGTATGGACGTCCTCTCCATCCTGCAGCACGGCGCGCTGGAACTCCAGGGAGAGTTTTTGTGGGGCTCCAACTACACCTTCCTGGTGCAGGCCAGCAGCGCCGCGGGGCAACTTCAGGCCGTGTACAAACCCACGCGCGGCGTGCGTCCCCTGTGGGATTTCGAGGAGGAAAGCCTGGCACACCGCGAAGCGGCCGCCTACCTGGTCAGCGAAGCCCTGGGCTGGGGCCTGGTGCCCCCCACCGTATACCGCGCCGATGCCCCTCTTGGCCCTGGTTCGCTCCAGCAATTCATCGAACACAACCCCGAATACCACTACTTCAACTTCACCCCCGCCGACCGGGAACGCCTGCGCCCGGTCGTTCTTTTCGATTTTCTGACCAACAATGCCGACCGCAAAGGCAGCCACCTGCTCATAGCCCCTGACGGGCATCTGTGGTGCATAGACCACGGCCTGTGCTTCCACGTCGAAGACAAACTGCGCACCGTCATCTGGGATTTCGCCGAAACGCAGATACCCGCCCCCCTGAAGGCCGACCTGCGCACCCTGGCCGAAAACCTGACTCCAGAAGCGCGGCTGGCTGCTGCCCTTCGAGCGCACCTCGCCCCGGAAGAAATCGCCGCCCTGCGGGCGCGCGCCCAATGGCTGGCCACCCTGGAGCGTTTTCCCCTCCCCCCGGAAGACCGCCGCGCCTTCCCCTATCCCCCTGTGTGAACCTTATGACCCAAAAACACTACAACCTCGCCCTGCTTGGATTTGGCAACGTAGGCCGTGCCCTGGCCCGCCTGTTGGAACGCAAAGCCCCCGAAGTGAAAGCCCGCTACGGCATCACCTACACCATCACCGGCATCGCCACCGGCAGCCACGGGGCAATCATCTCCCCGGATGGCGTGGATGTAACCGCCGCGCTGCAAACCGCCGAAAGCGGCGGCCACCTGGGCGATGCCCCCACCGGCCTGGAATTCGTGCGCCGCGTGCCCGCCGATGTGTTGTTCGAGAACACCCCCGTCAACTACGAAACCGGCGAACCGGCGCTCAGCCACCTGCGCACCGCCCTGGAACGCGGCATGCACGCCATCACTGCCAACAAGGGACCGGTGGTGCACGGGTATCACACCCTGCGAGAACTGGCCGCGCAGCACGGACGGCGTTTCTACTTCGAATCGACCGTCATGGACGGCGCGCCGGTCTTCGCCCTGCAGCGCGCCGCACTGCCCGCAGCGCACATCCGCCTCCTGCGCGGCATCTTCAATTCCACCACCAACTTGATTTTGACCCGCATGGAAGAAGAAGGGGAGACCTTCGAGCAGGCCGTCGCCTATGCGCAATCCATCGGCATCGCTGAGACCGACCCATCCGGCGATGTGGACGGCTGGGACGCGGCCGTCAAAGTGGCTGCGCTGGTGACGGTGTACATGGATACCCCCTTCACCCCGCAAAAAGTCGAGCGCCAGGGCATCCGCGGCATCTCGCTGGAGGATGTGCGCTCCGCCCAGGCCGAGGGCTTGCGCTGGAAACTGGTATGCGAAGCCGTGCGGGAGGGCGATTCCATCCGGGCGCGCGTTGCCCCCCAAAAGGTAGCCCCCGAATCCCCCCTCTACGGGGTGCGCGGCACCTCATCCATCCTCGAAATCGAGAGCGATGTCCTCGGCAAACTTTCGCTCATCGAAGAAGACCCCGGCCCGCACACCACCGCCTACGGCCTGTTCGCCGATTTCCTCAACGCCGTGCGCAGTTGAATCACTTGCGCCCGAAATCCGCCGGAATCTCACCCCAGGCCTGCGTATCCCACTTGCGCAGCGAGTTGCGCACCGGGTGTTCGGCCAGCCAGGCTTCGGCGCGTGCCACCAGCGCAAAGAGCGGTGCATTTTCCGGGGTACGCACCACATCCGTGCGGCATTTGCCAGCACGCACCCATGCCAGTGCCGTATGAGAATCGCTGTACACTGGCCAATCCAGACGGCGTTCATTCAGCCACGCCAGGGCATGCACAAGCGCCAGAAATTCCCCGATGTTGTTCGTGCCCCCAGGGAAAGGGCCTTGATGAAAAACCTGCTCCCCTTCGGGCAGGCGCACGCCGCGGTATTCCACGGGGCCGGGCACCCCTGAACAGGCTGCATCCACACACAGGCAAGGCGTCAGGGGCGGCTCAGGGGCCAGCAGCCACACCTGCGCGTTTTCTTTCTGCCCGATGAAATCTTCGGATTTGCCGTGAAAAGCCGCCTCGGCCATGGCGCGTGTAGGAAAGGCTTTGTACTTTGCATCAGGGTAACCTTTGACCTGGGCTTCACATTCCGCCCAGGTTGCATACACGCCAGGACGGCGTCCCTGCCACACAACGTAGTATTTGCGTTTTCCCATAGCAGAATCACAAACAGGGCTTCCGGCGAGGTTCCGGAAGCCCTGTGCACATCAATCAGTCACCCATCCATTCCACGATGGTGGCTTCGCCCTGTCCAACGCCCACGCACAGGGTCGCCAGGCCGTAGTAGGGACGTTTTTCGTGCGGAGCGCGGCGGCGCATCTCGTGAATGAGCGTGGTCAAGATACGCGCTCCAGAGCAGCCGAGGGGATGCCCCAGGGCAATAGCCCCGCCATTGACGTTGGTAATTTCGTGGCGCATGCCCAGTTCACGCATCACCGCCAGGGATTGCACAGCAAAGGCTTCGTTGAGTTCAATCAGGCCGATGTCCTCCATCGTCAGGCCGGCGCGTTTCAGCGCCTTGCGGGTGGCCGGTACCGGCCCCATCCCCATGGTGCGCGGTTCTACCCCCGCGGCGGCGGAGGCAACAATCCGTGCCAGCGGCTTCAAGCCCAGTTCGCGGGCTTTTGCTTCGCTCATCACCAACACCGCAGCCGCACCATCGTTCAGGCCAGAGGCGTTGCCTGCCGTGACCGTCCCCCCTTTGCGGAAGGCCGGTTTGAGGCGCGCCAGTTTCTCCATGCTGGTATCGCGCCGGGGACGCTCGTCGGTATCGACAATCACGGGGTCGCCTTTACGCTGAGGTACAGGCACAGGGACGATTTCTTCGGCGAATTTACCGCTGTCGATGGCCGCGACTGCCCGACGGTGGCTCTCCAACGCAAAAGCGTCCTGCTCCTCGCGGCTGATACGGGTCTTTTCCCGTATGTTTTCCGCCGTCTCCCCCATGGCTTCGGTGCCGTAAAGGGCTTCCATTTTCGGGTGCGGATATCGCCATCCAAAGGCGGTATCCCACATCGTTTGATTGCCATAGGGATAGGCCATTTCGGGTTTGGGCACGGAGTACGGACCGCGGGACATGGATTCCACACCGCCAGCGATGAAAACATCGCCTTCGCCGACCTTGATAGCGCGGTAAGCCATGTTGACAGCGTTCAACCCGGAAGCGCATAAGCGGTTGATGGTCACCGCAGCCACACTGACGGGGAAATCAGCCAGCAAAGTGGCCATGCGCGCCACATTGCGGTTATCCTCACCCGCCTGATTGGCGCAGCCCATGTACACTTCTTCCACCAGTGCAGGGTCAATCCCTGTGCGCGCTACGATGGCCTTGAGCACGATGGCCGCCAGGTCATCCGGACGTACGGCAGCCAGCGCACCGCGGAAATTTCCAATCGGCGTGCGGACGGCATCTACAATTACGGCTTCAGGCATAGTCATCTTCTCCAGGAGAATGTGGTATGGCAGAGCGCCTCCTCCAAAAGGAGAAGTGCACTCAGGGGCAGGTTACGCGCCCGATTCTACCACCGCTCCCTGTTCAAGTTGCAACAACCATGCTTTGGTGGGAAGGCCATTTCCACCACCGTACCCGTGCAATTTCCCATCGGCGCCCAGGACGCGGTGACACGGTACAACCAGGGGCATGGGGTTGGTTGCCTCGGCACGGCCAACTGCCCGTGCTGCTCTGGGGTTCCCCAGGTGGGCAGCCAGTTCGCCATAGGTGCGCGTCTCCCCATAGGGAATGGCAAACGTAGCCTGTAAGGCCTGGCGTTGGAAGTCTCCCATCCCCTCCCAATCAATCGGCAGCGTGAATTCCCGACGTTTGCCATCCAGATATTCCCGAATCTGCTGCAGGGCATCGGCAGTATGGGAGTGCGATTCTTGCAAGCGCACTTTGCCATAGCGTCGGCGTACTTCGGCCTCAAAGCCTTCCTGCGCCGCCCCCATGAAGACCACCCCCAGTCCACGCGCAGAAACCCCTACCCAAACCGTGCCGACAGGGGTATCCGTCAGTTTTCCAAACCAAATTGTGTCCATTTTTCCTCCAATTTCTCTGCTAAGAACAGGGCTAAAAAGCAATCTTTTTTGCTTTTACAGAAAAAATACAAAATTGTAGGGCAATCGTAGGCTTTGCGTAGAAAAACCGTCAAGTATGAAAAACCGGTTTGCAGTATTATAATGACCGAAGGGCGATTTCTCTTCTTCTCCTCCTTAGAGAGAGCCGGGAGTGGCGACCCGGCTCTCGGCGATTAACCACACTGTGCAGCCTTTAGCGTACCTGCTGCAACCAAGTGACGACAAGGGCCGGGATATTCCCCGGCTCTTGTGATTCCACAGGTTATTGTCCCGGCAAGGCCTGACGGACTTTTTTGGGTAAACTGCCCACCACCAGACTGTAGGAAGTTTCTATCATTTCCTCCAGCACCGCCTGCGGCAGGCTACCATCGAGGGTCACCGTATTCCAATGCCGCTTGTTCATGTGATAACCTGGAGATACGGCAGCATACGTGCTACGCAAAAATTCTGCTTCTTCGGGTGGGGATTTCAACGTGATTTTCAGGGGGTCTTCTTCCCAGGCCACCAGGGCAAACATCTTTCCTCCGACTTTGAACACCACTACCTCCGGACCAAAGGGAAATTCCTTGACCGCGCCCGGTAGCGAGAGAAGTGTGCGTTCCAGCGCCTCATATTCCATCGGATTTTTCCTCCACAGGGATGTATAACCAGACCACGGATTCCGGGTCTGCGATATCAAAATTCGCATCGTAGCGTTCAAATTCAGGGCCATCGGCTCGTCTGTAGCGTGATTGCGGAAGCCACAAGCGGTAAATGGCCTGCACAGTCTGCATCAAGGTTGGCAAGGTACACGGAAAAACGGCATAGGTCTGCGCTGGAATGTGCCATTTTTCCATGCCCGGAGGCGGTGAAGTATCTGGAGGAACGTCTATGCCTGTCAGGTAGGTCAACGTCCCACTTTTGGCGTCGAAACTCTGGATGATGCCATACGCAGCCTGGGCATATTGCCAGTGCGGAATTTCCATGCGGCGTTGCCAAAACGTCTGCCACAATTCAGTGAAGGCGCCGTCTTCATTCGTACCTACGAAAGGCAGGCCAATGACATCGAATGCAGATTTGAAAAGAATATCAGGGGTCAGTTCAAAACTCATGGGAAAAGAGAGGGGAAATCGCGGCCATACGGCGCATTACGTCCATTTCACGGCCTAAAATTCATCATCGTAGTATTGCCCATCGGGCAAGTCTTCGTATTGCGGTTCTGGCGCAACACCCATCGTCTCCTCTTCTTCGGCATCCGGAGAAGGAGACTCGCGGCTGGGCACAGGCAAGAAATGCAGTTGTACCCGGTTGCTGCGCAACGATGGAGGACGCTTGCGCGTGCGCACCGGCACCACCGGCTGTGCGGCACGCCTGGGAACCTCCGGGGCTTCGGCACTCAGAGACCTTTCGCGTGGCGGGGAGGGAGGCTCATCGGGAGGCGGGGGCGCTGTATCAGGCTCTGAAACCCCCGCGCGACGCGCCCGCCCTGCGGCGCTCATCCGGCGGGGAACACGCCGCGGCCAGCGATGTTCCTGCCCCGCAGGGCGGGAAGTGGAGGGGGGGACCTGGGAGGCAGGCGCTTTGAACTGGCGGCTCGCTGCCGGGCGCTGGCGGTTTTCCGGGAGGGGGGCAGAATTCCCCCTGCCAGGCAATGCGCCCCTCTGCGGTGTCGCCGTACCTTGCGAAGCAGGGGCTGCCGCCAGCGGCAATTCTCGCCGCTGGGAATTCCGGCCTTGTGGACGCGCCAGCGGGCGGGGGGGCTGCTCCACATCGTGGACTTCACTCCACAATTCCACAGGGATGCCATGCGGCGTGTGGAACACCGCAATGTGCATAGGAGACCCAGGGCGCAGCGGCCGCGGCGATACGGCAAAAGTCACTCCGCGCCGTTCCAATTCATCCACCGTGGATTCCAGATGCGCTATCATGAACTGCAACCGCAGCGCATCAGGCGGCGTAGCAGCGTGCGTTTCATCGGCTGGCAAAACCGCCAGGTGAAAGGCTTCATCCGGGCTGGTAAACATGGCATAGGCTTCGTTGAAAGCATTGACCGGAAAACCCAACACATCAATGAAAAAACCTACCTCTGCCGCGAAATCATCCACCCGATATTCGATACAGTGCCGCCAGCGCTCTCCCCATGTGAACGCAAACGGGTGCATCGTCGGCTTCCACAGGGCTTCCCAGTCCTGCCGCGTGTGTGCCCGCCGGGCGATATCCAGACGGGCTTTGCCATAAGCACGGAAACGGGGATTGATATGCGGGGACATAGGTACACTCTCTCAAATTCACCATCGGCGCAGCGGGCGCCGTCAAAAGGGGAAGTTCCTGCCTCTTTGTAACTACTCAGCCCCGGCGACTGAAGTCGCAGCAACGCCCGCGAAATCGCCCTTCGGCGACTAATTTCTAACCCGCGAAGGCAGGTTTTGCAATCGTCGCCGCGGTTTCCAACCGCCGGACAGCAAAAAACAGGAATATCTGAGTAGTTGCGTCTCTTTTATACCAGAACGCATGTTCTACGTCAAGTGCGATATAATCCCGCCCATGAGCAAACAGGCAAACCGACAAATCGCCCGCGCCGCCGGCACCGTCATGCTGGCCTTCGTGCTCAGCAACCTGGTCGGCCTGGTGCGCCAGATTCTCGTCTCGCGCGCCTTTGGCACCGGCCTGGATATCGACGCCTTCAACGCCGCCAGCACCTACCCTGACCTGATTTTCAACCTGGTGGCCGGCGGGGCGCTGGCCTCGGCCTTCGTGCCCACCTTCACCGGCCTCCTGGCGCAGGAAAAACGCGCCCAGGCCTGGCACCTGGCCTCCAGCATCATCAACCTGGTGCTGCTGCTGTTGACCGCCCTGAGCGTCCTCTCAGCCATCTATGCCCCGGCCATCGTGCGGCACGTCCTCGCACCGGAGTTTTCCCCTGCCCAACAGGCGCTCACCGCGCACTTGCTGCGCATCCTGCTGATTGCGCCGACCATTTTCGGGGTCAGCGGCCTGCTGATGGGCATCCTGAACGCGCACCAGGTCTTCTGGCTGCCGGCGCTGGCGCCGACGATGTACTGGCTGGGGATGATTTTCGGCGTGCTGGCGCTGGCGCCCTCCATGGGCATCGACGGGCTGGCCTGGGGGGCGGTGCTGGGCGCAGGGATGCACCTGGGGGTGCAGGTTCCCGGTCTGTTACGCCTGCCGGAGCGCCGTTACCTGCCCACCCTGGGGCTGCGCACGGCGCACGTGCGCGAAGTCGGGCGGCTGATGGCGCCGCGCCTGCTGGGCGTTGCCATCGTGCAACTCAACTTCGTGGTCAACACCCTGATTGCCAGCGGCCAGCCGGAGGGCAGCCTGACGGCCATCAAAGTAGCCTGGGCGGTGATGACCATGCCGCAGGTGGTGATTGCCCAGGCGATTGCGATTGCCGCCTTGCCGACCTTTTCGGCACAAATTGCGCGCCGCGAACCTGATGCCATGCGCGCTTCGCTGGCCGCCACGCTGCGCGGCGTGCTGCTGCTCTCGATGCCCGCTGCCGCAGGGCTGATTTTGCTGCGCCATCCAGTCATCCGCGTGTTGTTCGAGCGCGGCGAATTCGATGCCCATTCCACCGACCTGGTGGCCTGGGCGCTGCTGTGGTACACGCTGGGGCTGGTTTCGCATTCCGTGGTGGAAATTCTCTCGCGCGCCTTCTACGCTCTGCACGATACCAAAACCCCCGTCTTCGTGGGCGCGGCGGCCATGAGTTTGAACGTCGTCTTCAGTTTCGGCTTTGCGGCGCTCTTTTCCCGTATGGGATGGCTGCCGCACGGCGGCCTGGCACTGGCGAATACCCTGGCGACCACACTGGAGATGGGCGGATTGCTGTACCTGATGCGCCGCCGCTTAAGCGGCCTGGATGGACGGGAAATCGGGACAGGCGCCCTTCAGGCGGGCGCGGCTACCCTGGGGATGGCGCTGGCCCTGTGGGGCTGGCTCGCCTTTGCGGGCGCGGTATCTCCCGTGTGGGTGGCCGGTGGCGGAATCGCCCTGGGGGGCGCGGTCTACCTGGGGGCAGTACTGGCACTGCGCGTCCCGGAAGCCCACAGCCTGCTTGCCACCCTGCGCCGTTACGTGCCACGTGGCACATGACACATGGCACATGATACGTGCCACGTGACACTTACTTCCAATACAGCCAGATGACCTGCGCAATGCCCATCCCCCACAGCGTCCCCACCAGCGCCTGCAAGGGGGTGTGCCCCAGGACTTCGCGCAGATGTTCCTCACTGATGGGGTGCCCTTCCATCACATCGCGCACGATGACGTTGATGATTTCGGCGTGTTTGCCGGCCTGGCGGCGGATTCCGGTGGCATCGTAAATCACAATCATGGCAATGGCGACCGCCAACGCGTAGAGTGGCGAATCAAAGCCCACGTACAGGCCAATGGCATGCGCCACACCGGCCATGAGCGCCGAATGCGAACTGGGCATGCCGCCGGTGCTGGTGAGGGGTTTCCACGACCAGGTACGCGTGCGCAGAAATTCGAGCGGTACCTTGACGATTTGCGCCAGGCTCCAGGCCGTCAGCGCGGCAATCAAGACGTGGTTGGAGAGGATGGCGGGAAGGGGCATAGTCGTCAGGTGTCCAGTTGGGTGATTTTCACTTCGGCCTGTTCCAGCAGGGCGGCGCAATGTTTTGCCAGCGCCTGGCCGCGCTCGAACAGGTGCAGGACTTCATCCAGGGTTTTCTCGTCGCTTTCCAGCGCGGCGACGATTTCTTCCAGTTCGGCAAGTGCCTGTTCGTAGGATAGTTCTTCGGGGGGGGTGGGTTGGTTCATGGCAAGTGGGCAGGTGGGCAAGTTTGCAAGTGGGCAAGTGGGCAGGTGTCCCCTCGCCCTTAGGGAGAGGGATAGGGAGAGGGAGCAAAGGGCAAGGAGTCGCTGGTTGAGTAGGCGAAGCCGTATTGAAACCAGCAGGGAGGTGCGCTAATCGTCAACGCGGGCCTGGCGTGTACCATCGTGCCAGTGGATGGTGAGCAGGTCGCCGGTGGCCGGCTGCGCCGCAGAGCGCACAGGGGCGCCGGCGGCATCCGTGACCAGGGTGTAGCCGCGCTGCAGGATGCGCTGCGGGTCGAGGGCCTGCAGGCGGGCGTGCAGGGTAGTCA